>JAFIEF010000014.1 GCA_020832655.1 Paracoccaceae bacterium | reverse complement strand
CCCCAGATCAGGCCGCCGCATGACAAGCCCCAAACACCAGATTTGACAATAGCTCCCAGATCACCGATGGAATGGAGATTGACGCCTTCGATGCGCTGGATCCGGTCTATCTGGTGGGTCTTGATACTGATGATCGGGTCGTTTCCTGTGTGCGGCTGTTGCAGACCAACGGCCCGCATATGCTGGCCGATGTGTTCAGCGACATCCTTCAGGGTCAGCCGCCACTGCGCGCGCCCGATCTTTGGGAATCAACGCGCTTCTGCGTCGATACCGAAAGGCTGGATGCGCAGGCGCGCGGGCCGGGTTCGGTGGCGCGCGCAACGTCAGAGTTGATGAGCGCGACGCTGGATTATGCCCGCCGCTGCGGGATCAGCGACATCGTCACGGTGATCGACCCGATCATGAACCGTGTCCTGAAACGCTCTGACAATGCGCCATGCGGCTATGTCGGGGATACAGTGCAGATGGGCAAGACCAAGGCGCTGGCGGCACTTCTGGATTGCACGCAAGAACGCATCGCGCGTGTGCGTGAATTTGCCGGGATTACTGGCGATGTCTTCGTCGACGAAACCGCGCTGCGCGCGCGGCTGGTTACTGCCCATCCGACAGCGAATGCCTATCCGTCACTGACCCGCGATCAGTTGCAGCAATACTGCCTGGAGCAGCTTGGCGCGGCGCAATCGTTGCGCGATCTGGCGGCGGCCATCGAACTGGCGAATGCTGTTCTTCCCGCGGGCCAACAGGCCCGACAATCAGCCGCCACCGACCCGGCCAGACGAAGCCGCATCATGATGGAATAGGCAGGCCGCCGACGCCTATCGCAAGGCCGGACCGGCAAAACTCATGCCATGCAATTCTGCGCCCCTTTCGCGATCAGGTGCCGCGATAGGGTTCGACATATTGCAGTGCCATGTCCCAGGGGAAGAAAATCCAGGTGTCCTGGCTGACCTCGGTGATGAAGCTGTCGACCATGTCACGCCCCTTGGGTTTGGCATAGACAGTGGCGAAATGCGCCTTGGGATAAAGCTGGCGCACCAGTTCCAGCGTCTTGCCGGTATCGACCAGATCGTCGATGATCAGGATGCCTTCACCATCGGGGGCCATCAGATCGGCTTGTGGGGCTTTCAGAACCTCGGCTTCTGACTGCTGTTGCTTGTCATAGGATTTGACGCTGATCGTATCGACCACGCGGATGTCCAACTCGCGCGAGATGATCATCGCCGGGGCAAGGCCGCCGCGGGTAATTGCCACCACAGCGCGCCATGCGCCGTCACCCGGTCCCTGCTTGTCCAGCCGCCAGGCAAGCGCGCGGCTATCGCGGTGGATCTGATCCCAGCTGATATGAAAGCCTTTTTCGTGGGGCAGACGGTCGGTCATGATATTCGATCCTCAACTTGTGGCAAGCTTGACGCCCAAACCCGCCAGAAAGCCGCCGAAAACGCGGTCGATATGATGCTTGAAGCGCTGATAGGCGTGGCGCGGGGCCGCGAAGCTGAAGGCACGCGCCACCCCCAGCGTACACAGAAGTTCATTGAAGAACACGCCCAGCAACAGCAGTGCCACCGCCCAGAGCGCGGTTCCCGGTGGCACTGCCGCGGCGAATACCGCACCGAAAAACACTGCCGGTTTGGGGTTGGCAAGCTGCGCCAGAAGCCCCAGCCGAAACGCGCCCCAGCCCGATTTCGGGGCGGCAACCGCCGGTGCGGTCATGTCCATCGGGTCGCGCGCATGACGCCACATCTGCACCGCCAGCCAGATCAGGAACCCCGCCCCCGCCAGCTTGAACAGCCAAAACAGTGTGGGCACGAACTGGAACAGCGCGGCCAGCCCGAACAGGGCCGCCACGGCCCAGATCAGCCCCCCCAGTGCCAGCCCTGCCGACAGCCAGAAGCCAGTGGCAAAGCCCTGGGTCACGCCGGTCCGGGCCGCCAGCAGGATTGCCGGGCCGGGGCTGGCCGCGGCAACCAGATGCGCCAGCCAGGCTGCGATCAGCGCAGACATGGGCTACCCCTTGTCATAGGCGCGATCATGGCGCGGCTCCCGACATCGCGGCGCCGCCCTGCCCTTCAGGCCATGCCAGCCGCACACCAAGCGCGCCCAGCACCAGCGCGGCCAGCCGGTCCAGCCAGCGCCGCGCACCCAGATAGCGGGCGCGCAGAACCGGCCTCGACAGCGCCCAGGCCAGCAGGCCATAGCCCAGCAATTCCAGCAGCAGATGATTGCCGACAATCAGCGCGATCTGCGCAGGCGGCAAACCGGCAGGAAAGATGACCACCAGCACGGCAGCCGCGAACAACACCGATTTGGGGTTGGCCAGATTGACCAGCATCCCCATCGCAAAGGCCCGCCACGCCACGCGGCCGGTGGGTCTGTCCGCCGCATCAGGCAGCGCCGCGCCTGTATCGCGCCAGATATGCCAGGCCAGCCAGATCAGATAGGCCGCGCCCGCAACTTTCAGAACCCCGTATGCCCAGGGCACAAGCACGAACACGGCCTGCAACCCCAAAAACGCCATCAGCGTCCAGCCTGCAGCCACCACCGCCAAGCCGCAGCCCGTCGCCATGCCCAGCCCGACCCCGCCGCGCAGCGTGTTGCGCAGCGCATAAAGCATCGCCGGGCCGGGGCTTAGAAACGCTGCCAGCAGCGTGATGTTGAAGGCCAGAAGATGGGCCAGCGTCATCGGCTCATGCGTCCTTCTTGCCGGTCACCACATCGATATCGGGCGCATCCACGGCCTTCATGCCCACGACATGATAGCCCGCATCGACATGCAGGTTTTCGCCCGTGGTGCCCGACCCCAGATCCGACAGCAGATAAAGCGCGGCCTTGCCGACTTCTTCCTGCGTTACATTGCGCCGCAGGGGCGAGTTCAGCTCGTTCCATTTCATGATATAGCGGAAATCGCCGATGCCGGATGCCGCCAGCGTCTTTATCGGCCCCGCGCTGATCGCGTTGCAGCGAATGCCGTCCTTGCCCAAGTCTTCGGCGATATATTTGACCGAAGCTTCCAGCGCCGCCTTGGCCACCCCCATCACGTTGTAATGCGGCATCACCTGCTCGGCTCCGTAATAGGTCATCGTCAGCATGCTGCCGCCTTCCGGCATCAACTTCGCGGCGCGCTGGCAGACTGCGGTGAAGGAATAGACCGAGATGTCCATCGTCATGGCAAAATTGTCGCGCGAAGTGTCGACATAGCGCCCACGCAATTCGCTCTTGTCGGAAAAGCCGATGGCGTGGACAACGAAATCGATCTTGCCCCACAGCGCCTCGATCCCGGCAAAAAGCTGATCAAGCGAGTCCATGTCAGCGACATCGCATTCGAACAGATGCGGCGTGCCAAGCTGCTCGGCCAGCGGCAGAACGCGCTTCTTCAGCGCCGCGCCCTGATAGGAAAATGCAAGCTCTGCCCCGTGTTCGGCCAATGCCCTGGCAATCCCCCAGGCGATCGACTTGTCATTTGCCAGCCCCATGATCAGGCCGCGTTTGCCTTCCATCAACATCGCCATTGTCCTGTTGTTCCTTGCTGATACTCTGTCTGAACTGCTTTAGGCCAAGCAGCGCAGCCACGCAAGCTGCGCGCTTTGATTGCGGGCACAGAAGAGATTACGCCCCAAACCGACCTGCCCCCTCGCCAGCAGCGCATGAGGGCTTGGCGTTGCATCGCCGGGTGCATAGTATCGCCCAGGGCAGTCCAGTGTCATGGGGGTCTGCATCTGTCCAGGCCAGACGGCGTGCTGCCGGGGCATGGCCATGATCTGGCAACCCGGCCGCTGCGCTAATGAACAAGGTAGCTTTGATGGAACTCTATATCACCCGCCCGCTACCGGATCGCGTCATCGCGCATGCGCAAAGCCGGTTCAACGTCACATTGCGCGACCAGACCACACCACTGAAGAAGGGCGAGATGCGCGCGGCACTTGTGCTATATGACGTGATCATCCCGACACTGGGCGATCTGTTTTCCGCCGATGTCTTCGCGGGCATGCAAGATGCCCGCTGCCGGTTGCTGGCGAATTTCGGGGTAGGGTATAACCATATCGATGTCGCGGCGGCGCGTGATACAGGCATCGCCGTCACCAACACCCCCGGCGCGGTCACCGATGCCACCGCCGATATCGCGCTGATGCTGATGCTGATGAGCGCGCGCCGCGCCGGTGAAGGCGAAAGGCTGGTGCGGTCGGGGAAGTGGTCAGGCTGGCACCCCACGCAGATGCTGGGCCTGCATCTGGGCGGCAAGACCTGCGGCATCATCGGCATGGGCCGCATCGGGCAGGCGATTGCGCGGCGCGCGCATTTCGGGCTGGGGATGCAGGTGGTTTATGTCAACCGCTCGGAAAAGACGCTGGATTTCGAGTCCCGGCAACTGGACAGCCTGTCTGATTTGCTGGGCAAGTCCGACATCGTTGTTCTGGCCGTCCCCGGAGGTCGGAAAACCCGCCATCTGATCGGCGCGACAGAGCTGGCGCAGATGCAGCCCCATGCGCATCTGATCAATATCGCGCGCGGCGATGTGGTTGATGAAGCCGCGCTGATCGCAGCCTTGCGCGATGGCCTGATCGCAGGTGCCGGGCTGGATGTCTATGAATTTGAACCAAGCGTGCCCGATGCCCTGCGCGGGATGGAGAATGTCACCCTTCTGCCGCATCTGGGCACCGCCGCGCTGGATGTGCGCGAGGGGATGGGGATGATGGCCGTGGAAAACGCGATTGCCTATCTGGAAGGGCGCGCGCCGCCAAACGCGGTATGATGCACGGCCCGCTGCGCCCCTGCCCCACGCCTATAGCCGCGGATCATCCAGCCGATGCAGCCGCAGCGCTGCCTGCCGCGCGAAGCTTTGCATCACGGCCTTGCGCCGTGGCGCGGGAAGGCGGGTTTCCGCGGGCATGCGCAGGATCTCTGCCCCGAAGCTGTCGGCCAGAATCAGCCCGCCATCTGGCGGCAGGATATCGCTGGGAAAGGCGGTATCCACGGCCCAGAAAAACCGGTCGCACCATTCCAGATAGCCCTGCCATTTGCGGTCAGAGGTAAAATCCGCGCGGCTGGACTTGCATTCGACCACCCAGCATTCGCCCTTCGGGCCAAGCGCCATCACATCCACCCGCAAGCCCCGGCGCGGCACAAATTCATTCAGCGGGGCAAAGCCAAGCTGGCGCAGATGCCGACACACGCCCCGCGCCAGAAGCTGGCCGGGGTGAAGCTGGTCGCTGCGGGCGGCTTGATCCATTCCGCAAAAATGAACAATTCATGAACACGGGTCAAGCTGCTTTGCACCTTGAACTGATTGCTTCCCTGCCCTAACTGTGAAGGCAGGCAGGTTCTGCTCTTCGCGTGTGTGGCCCTTTTCCAGTGGCCGATAAGCATTTCCGAGGGAGCTGGCTCTGGCGGGGTCCTGGCCCTGTTATCTGGCGCCCACCTGATACGTCAGGCTCTCGGGAAATTCCCGCCACCACGGTCGCTGCGGGCCTGCCGACAGCTATTTTGCGCCGATGCGGACGGCCAAAGGTTCGGTATGGCGCACGCGGCTGCCGCCGCGTGGGTCGTCGTCATCATCGTCTTCATAGCCCATGCGCATGATGCGGATGGCGAATTGCACGCCGGCAAAGACCAGACCGTTGAAGAAGAAGATCAGGAACAGGCCCAGCCAGCCCTCGCTCGAACCCAGCAGCAGATGGCGCAGATTGGCAACATTCCAGTAAAGCAGGATACCGGTAAACACCGCCGAGAGCGCGAATCCGATGGCGACTTGCTGGATATAGACTTTCACAAGCTTGGGCATGGCTGCACCTCCCGTCATTGCAAACAGATATTCCAACTGCATCTGAAAGCAATGCTGACGCACCTGCCCAGACCAAATGTCGCAGCAACGTGTTGTGCTTTGCGGCGCGAACAGGCAATAACGCTGCGCTTTTGGGCCTGTGCGTCGTGCCCGACAGGTCTATATGCGGGCGGCGCATGGCAACAGAAAACCGACGGAGGCACGGGTGATCCTGATCGAACACGGGCCAGAAGGGCAGCCAGCCCTGTTCGAGCGACCCCAAACGCAGTTGGTCGCCACCAGCCTGGACGAGGTAATCCCGGTGCTGGATCGGGCAGAGGCGGCCCGCCGCGACGGGTTCTGGGTGGCCGGATATCTGGCCTATGAGGCCGGTTACGCTTTTGAACCGCGCCTGCGCGCGCTGCTCAAGCCCGATGACGCGCCGCTTGCCGTGCTGGGCGTCTATGCAGCGCCCCGGCCCGCAACGGCAATGCTGAACAAGGCCGCAGATCAGGCGGCAGAGGCACGGCTTGCCCCGGACTTGCACTGCCGGGTCGCGCGCACCGACTATGACGCCGCCTTCGCGCGGCTGAAGGACTATATTGCTGCGGGCGATTGCTATCAGGTCAATCTGACATTCCCGGTGGAAACCCGGCTGCAAAATGGCTCGGCCTTGGGGCTTTACGGTGCGCTGCGGGCGCGCCAGCCCGTGGGCTATGGGGCGTTTGTGGATATGGGGGTTGGTCCGGTGATCCTGTCGCGCAGCCCGGAGCTGTTCTTTCAATGCGCAGGCGGCCAGATCGAAACCCGCCCGATGAAGGGCACTGCCCCGCGCCATCCCGACCCGGCACAGGATGCCGCGCTTAAGCGGGAACTGGCCGAATGCCCCAAGGTGCAGGCTGAAAACCTGATGATCGTCGATCTGCTGCGCAATGACATCGCGCGGCTTTGCACGCCTGGCTCGGTTCATGTGCCCGAACTCTTCGAAATTGACAGTTTCGCCACCGTCCACCAGATGAGCAGCCGCGTTCGGGGCACGCTGGCTGCGCGCGATGCCGGGCTGGGGGATCTGATGGCCGCACTGTTTCCTTGCGGGTCGGTCACAGGGGCACCGAAAATCCGCGCCATGCAGATCATTGCCGAATTGGAGCCCGCCCCGCGCGGCGTCTATTGCGGCGCCATTGGTTGGGCCGCCCCGGATGGGGCGCAATGCTGGTCGGTGGCCATTCGCAGCTTGCGCCTGTTCGATGGTGGGCAGATACTGGCCAATGTCGGCGGCGGTGTCGTCCATGACAGCACGGCTGCGGGCGAATGGGAGGAAGCCTTGTGGAAAACCCGCTACTTGCAGGCGCTGACGACCCCGGCTTGCGGCTGATCGAAACCATGTATTGGGATGGCCATGCCGTGCGGCACTGGTCGCTGCATCTGGCGCGGTTGCAGGCGGGCGCGCATGCGCTGGGCTGGCAATGCCCTTCCATCGGCCCGATTGCCCGCCTGGCCCCCGATCACCCCGCGCGGTTGCGCCTGACCCTGTCCGCTGCCGGAAAGATCGTGTTTCAGGCCGGGCCGCTGCCACAAGCAGCCGAAGAGTGGCGGGTCGGGCTGGCGCAGGCGCGGCTGGATTCGTCCGATCCGTGGTTGCGTATCAAATCGACCCGACGCGCAGCATATGACGCGGCCCGCGCTGCCCTGCCTGCGCATCTGGATGAAGTCATCTTCCTCAATGAACGCGACGAGGTCTGCGACGGCACGATCACTACGGTGTTTTTCGATGCAGGCGATGGCATGCGCACGCCGCCGCTGTCTTGCGGGTTGCTGCCCGGTGTGCTGCGCGCAGCACTGGCCTGCCCCGAACAGGTTCTGCCCGCGCGTGACTTGCCGCATGTGCGGCTATGGGTCGGCAATGCGCTGCGCGGGCTGATCCCGGCACGGTTTATCGCCTGAGTCAGGCCGCAGGGCGCGTGGCCCCAACCGCGCGAAGATGGGCATGGCGCGCGGCGCGCAGATCGCGGAAATGCGCGATCTCGGCTTCGGTCCAGGCGGCAATATCCCATCTTCTGGCCGAGCGTTGCAGCGCCGTCATGCGCGAGGCGGCTTCCTCGGGCGACATGGCCAGCGCCTGATCCAGTGCCGCATCCATCGAAGCATGCGAAAACGGGTTCACCGGCACCGCCCCTTCCAGCAGCACCGCGCAGCCTGCAAATTCCGACAGCACCAGCGCGCCGGGATGGTCGGGGTCGCGCGCTGCGCAAAACTCTGACGCCACCAGATTAAGCCCATCGGCCAGCGGCGTGATAGAGGCAAGATCAGCCGCGCGGTAATAGGCCACAAGCTGCGCCAGCGGCATTGCCTGGCTGATCAGCGCCACGGGCTGCCATTCAAGGCTGCCATAGCTGCCATTGATGCGCCCTGCCAGCGACTCGATGCGTTCCTGCACCTCTGCATAGGCGGTCATGTTGCGATTGGCCCCGACCGAAACCAGCATCAGCTTGATCGTGCCCCGCATTTCGGGGCGGCGCTGCAACAGGCGCTCAAAGGCTTCCAGCTGTTCGATATTACCCTTGGTGTAATCCGTGCGCGACACCGACAGGCACAGCTTGCACGCGCCCATATCAGCGCGGATTTCGACCGCGCGTGCGCGCACCTCTGGGCTTTGGGCCAGCAACTGGATGTAGCCGTAATTCACCCCCACCGGGCTGGTATGGATGGCCACGGCCCGGCCCTTGTGATCCAGCGTCAGCGGCACCCGGCGATCATTCAGCGCGACCCCGGTCGCAGCCAGACCGGCAGGCGCATCCTCTTCCTCTATCAGCCGCGCACCGGTCAGGCTGCGCGCCACGGCGGCAAAGTTCTGTGCGTAGCGCGGGATGTGGAAGCCCACCGAATCGCAAGCCAGCAGGCTTTCCACGATCTCTACCCGCCAGGGCAGCACATTGAACATATCCGGCCCCGGAAATGGCGTGTGGTGGAAAAAGCAGATCGTGGCATCGGGCTTGAGCTGGCGCAGATAGGCTGGCACCAGCCACAGATTGTAATCATGCACCCAGATCACCGCATCATCGGTGGCCTGTTCCGCAGCGGCCTCGGCGAAGGCCCAGTTCACCTGCCGAAAGGTGGGCCAGTCAACGGGGTCATAATTGTAGCGTTCCTTGAAGCCGTGCAGGATCGGCCAGAAAGCCTCTTTCGAGGTCACATGATAGAAGCTTCTGACCTGTTGCCTTGTCAGCGGCAGGCGGCTGACATTGTAGGTGCCGAAACTGTCCGAGATTTCGATCACCGGGTCGAAACCGGGGTTGGAGGTGTCCTCGGCCTCTTTCCAGGCCACCCATGCGCCGCGTTCGGCATGCCCCATAAACCCTTTCAATGTCGGGACAATGCCGTTGGGGCTGGTGTTTTCGCGGTAGATGGTGCCCTGCGGCGTCTCGACCTCTTCATAGGGTTGGCGATGATAGACGATGACAAGGTCGGATTTCATGAAGATACCTCTGGCAGGGTTGCGGAAAAGCCGTGGGCGGCGATGGCTTCAAGAATGCCGCCCGCGCCGGGGCGGACGCAATGATGGGCATTTGGCAGGGCGCGTGTTGCGGCCAGAAGTTCGGTTTCGGCGCCGCCCACGACAGCGCCTTTCAGCCCGGTTTCGAACATGGACAAGTCATTGAGCGTGTCGCCCGCCACCAGCACCCGCGCGCGCGGCAGCTTCATTGCCTCCAGCAAACGCAAGAGTGACGGCCCCTTGCTGACCCCCTTGGGCAGGATATCGACAAAGCAGCCATGCGAGATCAGGATATCGACATCAAGATCGGCCAGCACCTGCAACGAATCCGGCTGGAAGCGGTGATCATATTCATATGACAGGCGATGACGAAATGCGGTGGGTTGCAGCCACAGCCCGCGCAGCCCCGCAAGCCTTGTGCGCACGCGCTCTGCCATGCCGTCCCAGCGTCGTCTGATCGGGGCTTCCAGCCAGGGATCCGGTTCAACCCGCCCCGCACGGAACACCCCGATCGTGGTGCCGACATCGCCAATAACCAGCTCTGGCGCAGGCACCTGACCATCCGCGCATAATTCAGAAACAAAGCCCGGATCGCGCCCGGTCACATAGATCAGGCGGATGCGCGGGGCGTGGTGGCGCAGCCATGCGTAAAGATCAGCACGGTCCCGCGCGCTGCCCCCAAGGAAAGTTCCGTCAAGATCTGTGGCCAGTACAAGCGCTGGCTCGGCGGCACCTACAATATGTTGTGTCGTTTGCTGCACATGCCAAGGGTAACGCGGCAGCGCAGCATCGCAAAGTCATGCGGCGCGTCTGGCCCGACTCTGGCCAAAAAAAGAGAAAGCCGCCCAGAATATGGGCGGCTTGCATGGCAATTGCACAAATGGCAACTGCCAGAGCGATCAGCGATCAGGCCAGTGCCAGATTGCTTGCCGATTCACGGCCATCGCGGCTTGTTTCCAGATCGAAGGTCACTTTCTGACCATCATCCAGACCGCGCAGACCTGCACGCTCGACTGCCGAGATGTGAACGAAAACGTCCTTGGACCCGCCTTCAGGCTGGATGAAACCATAACCTTTGGTGGCGTTGAACCATTTCACTGTGCCATTGGCCATTGTGAGTACTCCTGTCAAAATGCTGCCCACGAAATGCGGCAGCCCGGCTCAGTCAGTGCAAGATCGAAGTGACTGTAGCCGGTGACGGAGAACAGTGGTCGATAGTGGTAACGTCGCGCGACATTCATGACGGCTTGCGGGCCAAATTGCAAGGAAAATCGATACTCAGATGCGCGAAATCCGCTGCGCCATATCCAGCATCCGGCACGAAAACCCCCATTCATTGTCATACCAGCCAAAGACGCGCAGCAAACCGCCTTCGGTCATCTGTGTCTGCGGCAGGGCCATGACCACGCTTTCAGGCCGCGCACGCAGATCGGACGACACAAGCGGCCGGTCGGTCCAGCCGATCACCCCGCCGACATCGCGCAGAACCCTGTTGACGCGCTCTGGCGTGGCTGGGCGCGCCAGCATCACCGCCAGATCAATCGCGGAAACAGAGGCCGTGGGCACACGAACCGCCGCACCCTGCAACCGCCCCTCAAGCTGCGGCAGAATCTCGCCCAGCAGGCGTTGCGCGCTCGTCGTCGTGGGCACCATCGACAGCGCAGCCGCGCGCGAGCGCGCCGGATCACCGCGCGGCGCATCCACAGTGGGCTGGCTGCCGGTATAGCAATGAATGGTTGTCATCCAGCCGGTGACAATGCCGAATTCCCGTTCAAGCAGCGCCGCCAGCGGGGCCAGCGCATTGGTGGTGCACGACGCATTCGAGATCAGGCAGTGTTCCGGCGACAGACGCTGATCATTCGCGCCCAGCACCACAGTCACTTCCGCTGCATCCGATGGGCCGGAAATCAGCACCCTGCGTGCCCCGGCCCGCAAGCCGCGCCGGGCGACCTCGGTCCGGTCGGCGCGGCCTGTGCATTCCATGACGATGTCGATATCCGAAAGATCAAGCTCAGAGATATCGGCGGCATGGGTCAGCGTCAGGGTGCGACCATCGATCGAAAGCACACCATCTGCAAGTTCAACGCGGCCACGAAACGGGCCGAACACCGAATCATATTCGAACAGATAGACACAATCCTTGGCGCTGGCGATGTCGTTGATCGCCGTGATCTGAAGATCAGGCCAGCCGCCTTGCAACCAGGCGCGCAGTACAGTGCGCCCGATGCGCCCAAAACCATTGATCGCGATCTTCGCCATGCCCTGCCTGCCCTTTTCAACGCCCGCCGGATCTGCCTCGCAAGAAGACAATTGACATATCCGACTGTTTTAGTAACTTATCCAAAGAAGCCAGCATTGCAAGTCAGCCAGCTCGCCCATATCAACCCGAAGAGATGTCCTGACCATGAACGCGATCTCCCATTTTCCGATGACCGAAACCCCGCCTGTGCATGACGTGCTGACCCTGACCAAAGGCGGGAAGCTGGCGCGAATCATCCTTGATGGCAAGGTCTATCAATTGCGCATCACCAAGTCGGGCAAGCTGATCCTGACGAAATAGTGCCGCGGCGCGCCTCAGCGGCGCCGCTGCCACATCTGCCAGACCCAGATCAGCGCCAGCGAACCAAGCAGCGCCAGTACAAACACGCCCACCCAGGACGCCGAGGTGGCAAGAAAGCGAAACCCCATCCCGCCGATCACCGCGCCCAGCACCCCGATCACCATTGCGGTGGGCAAATCCGCATTCACACGCATCAGCCGGGTCGCCAGCACGCCCGCCAATGCGCCGACAACGATCAGCAGAACCACTGGCATCTTCTATGCCCCCGCCTCGGCCGCGATTTCGGCGCGGGATTTGCGGCCCCGTTCGGTGGCGGATTTCAATTGCCCGCAGGCGGCCATGATATCCTCGCCGCGCGGGGTGCGGATCGGGCTGGCATAACCGGCCTTGTGGACGATATCGGCAAAGGACTCGATCCGCTCCCAGCTGGAACGGCGATAGGGCGCGCCGGGCCATTCATTGAACGGGATCAGATTGATCTTGGCGGGAATACCCGCGATCAGCTTCACCAGCCGCCTTGCATCGGCGTCAGAATCATTCACCCCGTCCAGCATGACATATTCAAAGGTGATGCGTTCGGAATTCGAAAGCCGGGGATATTCGCGCAAGGCGTCCAGAAGCGCCTTGATATTCCAGCGCCTGTTGATCGGCACCAGCTTGTCGCGCACCTCATCCGTGGTGGCGTGAAAGCTGACCGCCAGCAGGCAGCCGATTTCCTGCGCCGTGCGCGCGATTTCGGGCACTACGCCGCTGGTGGACAGCGTGATCCGGCGGCGCGAAATGGACAGCCCCTCGCCATCCATCACCACTTTCATCGCGTCGCGGACATTGTCGAAATTGTAAAGCGGCTCGCCCATTCCCATCAGCACCACATTGCTGACAAGGCGGGTTTCATCCTTGGGCGCACCCGGCTGGGGCCATTCCCCCAGATCATCGCGCGCCACCAGAACCTGCCCGACGATTTCGGCGGCGGTCAGGTTGCGCACCAGCTTCTGTGTGCCGGTATGGCAGAAGGAACAGGTCAGCGTGCAGCCAACCTGGCTGGAAATACAAAGCGTTCCACGGCTTTCTTCAGGTATGTAGACGGCCTCGACCTCGTGCCCACCGGTAATGCGCAGCAGGTATTTGCGCGTGCCGTCTTCCGATATCTGGCGGGTGACAATCTTGGGGCGTTCGATCACGAACGCATCTGCCAACTGCGCGCGATACGCCTTGGCCAGATTGGTCATGGCATCGAAATCCTGCACGCCCCAATGATAGATCCACTGCCAGATCTGGCCCACGCGCATCTTGATCTGGCGTTCCGGCGTGCCGATACCGGCCAGCGCCGTTGCCATCTGCGCCCGCGTCAGCCCGACAAGGTTGCGCCTGCCCGCGTCAGGCAGCTTGCGCGGCAGGGTCAGGACATCCTGCGTGATCGGGGGAGTCGCGGTCATGGTGGCCTCTTTGACGGATGATCCCTGCAATATAACAAAGCCGCCCGGTGTTTACAGCCCGGACGGCAATTTTCCACGGATTGTGGACCTGCCTAATCGGCGCAGCGCCGCTCCGCTTCCTCGGTCGAGGCGGTGAACCCGAACAGCGAAAACGTGTCCCGCGTATCCGTCCCGCGTGATGAACGCGCGCGCACCACCGCATCCGCGCCCGCGCGCATCGCCTGCAACAGGCGCTGGTCTTCTTCCGGCGAGCCGGCCCACGCCCATTGGCCGTCAACGAAAAGCTGGAATTCGTCATTGCCGATGGTCACATCAACAGTCGAATCCGGCGCGAACGGATAGCCGCCGGTGAAAGAGATCTGCGGCACATCACGTCCCGGCCGGTAGGTGGCAAACAGCAGGATATCGCCGCGCCGCACCTGCACCGGGCTGCCCCCGCGCGTGTTGACCGTTTCGCGCGGGGCCGACACCGCCCAGCATTCCTTTGGGTCATCTTCGACAAACACGCTCCAGGCTGTGTCCGCTGCGACGCGATTGGTCGACTCTTCGGCCGATGCCGCCGATCCGATGACGGTCATCCCCACGAACAGCGCGGCACCCGCAACTGTCGATCCGATTTGCCAGTTAAACACCATATGCCCTGTGCCTCCAATTGACCCGGCCTGCATTTTGCGTCACCCATGATGCCTGCACGCAGCGATCATGTTCAACCTGTTCAGGTTTCTTACCGTCAAGCTGCCAAGAATTCAAAGCCCTCTTGGCACTTAATCGCGCAGCCGTGAGGCCAGGTGACCAACCGAAACGGAAAATGAGCAACAAAATGCCTAATTCCCAGACAAGTAACGACCGAATTGATACAGGCGCTGCGCCGCTGATCGAGCTGTGGCGTGGTGAATTTCTGGAAAGCCTGCATCACGGCCATGCCGTAGTCATGCGCGACACCGGCGAGATTGTCGAAAGCTGGGGGCGCGCCGATGCGCTGATCTATCCGCGCTCCAGCTGCAAGATGGTGCAGGCGCTGCCATTGCTGGAAAGCGGGGTCGGGCGGGGCTTGCCCGACGAGTATCTGGCGTTGGCCTGCGCATCCCATAGCGGGGGGGACGAGCATGTCACATCCGTGGCGCGCTGGCTGGCCGATCTGGGCCTGGACGAGGGTGATCTGCGCTGCGGCTGTCAGGATCCGCAGGATTTGCCAGAGCGCGACCGCCTGATCCGCGCGGGCGCGCGCCCCTGCCAGTTACACAACAACTGTTCAGGCAAGCATGCGGGCTTTCTGATGCTCAACCAGCATTTGCGGGGGGACGCCGAATATGTCGACCCCGACCACCCGGTTCAGCGCGCGGTGCGGCTGGCGTTTGAGGAAGCGACCGGCATGCCGTCGCCCGGTTACGGAATCGATGGCTGTTCCGCCCCGAATTTCGCCACGCGCCTGTCGGCTCTGGCACTGGCGGCGGCGCGCTTCGCGGCGGCGGACGACAGCGGCGATGCCCGCGCCCGCGCGATGGTGGCGTTGCGCAATGCGATGATGCAGCACCCGTCACTGGTGGCGGGTGAAACCCGCGCCTGCACCGATCTGATGCGCGCGCTGAAAGGGCGCGCGGCAGTCAAGTTCGGGGCCGAGGCAGTTTTTGTGGCCATCTTGCCCGAATCGCGCCTTGGCATCGCGCTGAAGATCGTGGATGGCGGCACCCGCGCTGCCGAGGCCGCGATCACCGCGCTGTTGATGCGCCATGCCGGGCTGCCCGCGACCCATCCGGTCGTGCAACACTATCTGGGCGCATTGCCCAACCGGCGCGGCGTGGTGACAGGGCGGGTATCGGCTGCGGCGGGGTTTTGCTGACCCTTGTCACATGACCGGCGCTGCAACGCAGCAATGTGACTTTCGTCACCGCGCAGAATTGGCTATGGCTGAAGCATTGTCAGTCACAGGATAAAACGATGTTCAAATTCTTGTTCGGAAACAAGGCCGCAGCCCCGGAAATCAAGCGCGAAACCCAACGCGAGACGATCTTGCGCGCGCAGGCAGAGATTAACGAGATACTGGTGCAGTTGACCCCCAAGGCCAGGATTACGGTCTATCCCGAAGAGGGAAGCTTCACCATCGACCTGCCCGAACAGATGCCCGATGAAGCCAGGGCGCTGCCCGCCCCCGACCGGCAAGTCGATGTCGCAAGCGCTGGCCAGACAGGGGCCCGATCCTGACCTTTGCGCTGTGATGCTTTGGCAGGCACAATGCTTGCGCCTTAACACGCGCTGGCGTAGCGTCTGGCAAATCAAGTGAAGGACATGAATGACATGACAGAAAAGCCATTGGGATTCGAAACGCTGCAAATCCATGCCGGTGCCCGCCCCGACCCGGCCACCGGCGCTCGTCAGGTGCCGATCTATCAATCCACCGCCTTTGTCTTTCGCGATGCGGATCACGCCGCCGCGCTGTTTAACCTGCAAGAGGTGGGCTACATATATTCGCGCCTGACCAACCCGACAGTTGCTGCCTTGCAGGAACGTATGGCAGCGCTGGAAGGGGGTGCGGGGGCGGTGTGCTGCTCATCCGGCCATGCGGCCCAGATCATGGCGCTGTTTTCGCTGATGGCTCCGGGCAAGAATGTCGTGGCGTCGAACCGGCTTTATGGTGGCACGGTAACCCAGTTCAGCCAAAGCATCCGCCGCTTCGGCTGGAATGCGAAATTCGTTGATTTCGACGATCTGGACGCGCTGGAAGCAGCAATAGATGACGACACCCGCGCAGTATTTTGCGAATCCATCGCCAATCCGGGTGGGTATATCACGGATCTGGACGCGGTTTCGGCCGTTACCGACAAGCATGGCGTGCCGCTGATTGTCGACAACACCACCGCAACGCCCTATCTGTGCCGCCCGATTGAACATGGCGCCACGCTGGTGGTGCATTCGATGACCAAATACCTGACCGGCAATGGCACCGTCACAGGCGGCTGCATCGTCGATTCGGGCAAGTTCGACTGGTCGGCCAGCGACAGGTTCCCCTCTCTCTCGGCCCCGGAACCCGCCTATCACGGGCTGAAATTTCACGAAACCTTCGGCCCGCTTGCCTTTACCTTCCACGCCATTGCCGTGGGCTTGCGCGATCTGGGCATGACGTTGAACCCGCAAGCCGCGCATTACACGCTGATGGGCATTGAAACCCTGTCGCTGCGCATGGAACGCCACTGCACCAACGCGCTGAAGGTCGCACAATGGCTGGAGCATGATCCCCGCGTGGCCTATGTCACCTATGCCGGGCTGCCGTCGTCGCCCTATTACCCGCGCAAGGATCGTATCTGCCCCAAAGGCGCGTCCTCGCTGTTCACCTTCTCGCTGAAGGATGGCTATGACGCCTGCGTCAAGCTGATTGATTCGGTCAATCTGTTCAGCCATGTAGCCAATCTTGGCGATACGCGGTCGCTGATCATCCATTCGGCCTCGACCACGCATCGGCAATTGTCGGAAGCCCAGCAGATCGCCGCTGGCGCGGCCCCTGATGTCGTGCGTCTGTCGATCGGGCTGGAAGACCCTGATGATCTGATCGCCGATCTGGATCAGGCGCTGAGCGCGGCTTGCAGCTAGGCGCCGGTGCAAACCGGCCGGACTGTGCCGCCGCAGGGCGGTGGCGGCACAGTTGGCGTGGGCTGCGCAATTTTTCGCTATCGCGCCGCCGGTGCCGCTATTGAGACTCCCGTCTTGCGCGCTTCCTGTGCTAAGGCCATCGCATGAAACCTAATTTCGCCCTTGGCATTTCAGAAACCGGCGTAACGCTGTGGCAGCGCGCGCCACAAGGCTGGTTGCGTGTCGGTGCGGTCGCGCTGGACCATCCGGATATGGAGGCCGCCTTTTCAGAGGTGGTCAAGACAGCCCGCAAGCTGGAGCCGGGCCAGATCCTGACCAAGCTGGTGATCCCGGATGACCAGATTCTGTATTGTCGGGTGCCTGCCCCGGCAACGGACCCCGAAGAACAACGCGCGCAGATCCGTGACGGGCTGGCCGGGCGCACCCCCTTCCCGGTAGAAGAACTGGATTTCGACTGGACCGGCACCGGGCCAGAGCCGGATGTGGCCGTCGTTGCGCGCGAAACCCTGATCGAGGCCGAGGAGTTTGCCAAGGCACAGGGGCTGAACCCGGTCAGCTTCGTGGCCGCGCCTGCAAATGGTATCTTTGCATTAGAGCCGTTTTTCGGGACCACGCGCTGCGCGCGCAGCATTCTGGGCAGCCTTGACGCGCTGGAGCGTGATGATGCGGTGTTGCGGGAAATCGGCATTGCCAGCCTTGACGATCCGGCCACGGGCACCAAGGCTAAGCAGGATGGCAACCGGGGTTCGGCACCCGCTGGCATGGCAGCCCCGCTGACACCCCCCCTGCCGCCCGATGCGGAAATAGCCGCGAAAACCGGCGCGGACACGGTCGCAGGCACGGCTTCTGTCGAGGCGCTCAGCAAGGGCATTTCGCCAAAGACTGCTGCGACGGATGACAAGACATCCGCACATCGGCTAACGCCTGTGCTTCCCCCCAAGGCAGACATGCCGGACGCGCGGCCCGCAAACGAATTGCCGCTTGTCCCGCCCGCCGCAAAGCCTGAACCAACTGCGCCGAACGGGGTCGGGCCATTGCCCGAAGAAGACGCGCTGAACTTCAAGTCCCGGCGTCAGCCCGCAGTGGGCGCAATCGGGGCCGTGGCTGATCGGAAAGCCCGCACCTCGAAGTCGTCCACTCCTCGGATCACCCGCCAATTCGCGCTGGCCGGGAACTCCGTCAAATCCGCAACTGATCTCTTTGGCATGACAAAAGCGCGGCTTGCGGTTGATCTGAAGGCCAAGCTGGCCGCGACCAATGAACGTATCAGCAGCGCCATGCAGCGTTTGCGCAAGGACGTGAACCAGACAAAAGCGGACGAAGCCCCAAAAATGGACAAGGGCAAGGCCGCGCCGATGTCATCGGATGTGGTGCCACCAGCCGCCGCCGCGAAAGCCCGCAAATCAGAGCAGGCAACGCCGGGTGCGACCAGAACAGACCATGCGGCCAAAAGCGCGGCCCCCACACCAAAAGCGCCCGCCGGGGCGGTTGGCGGTGCCGGCGCGGGTTCGGGATTTGGCGCCAAGGCGACCCCACCAGGAACGGCCAAGGATCAACGCATCGACCCGCTGGAAAGGTTGCGTGCTCTGGCATCGGGCGGCACCAGCCCTGCAAAAGACCCCGATCCGGAAGCCGAGAAGCTGACCATTTTCGGCGCGCGCGGTCGCGGTGAAACGGAACTGCCCGGACGCTATCGGATATTGTTGGTTGGTGGTGGGCTGCTGATGATCCTGCTGGCCGCGGCGGTCTGGGCCTTTTATTTCACACGCCCCACTGTCCCGGCGCCTGAACTGGCTGAAATTCCGGCTGCCGAACTGGGAATTGAGCGCCCGGAAGAGTTGGCCGCAGAGCTTGGCATGACCGAAGAACAGGCGATCGAGGCTGCGCTTGCGCCTGTCGACACTGCCGAGCCGGGCATAGAGATGGAGGCGCAGCCTGCGGCGCCGGATGCGCCGGACCAACCTGCCCTGGTTGACAGGGCCGAGGGTGCTTCGGCCCCAGATGCCGAAGCATTGCAAGGTCGCATCGCGGGGCTGCGCTCTGCCGAGTTGGTGCGCCCACAGGATATGGCGGCACTGCCGCAGGCGCCGACTGCACCACCCCCATTCGACGCCGATGCTTTACCGCCGCTGCGCGGCTCGCCCGAAGCATTGGCGCTGCAACAGCAGCCCGAGGCTGCGCCCCCTGACGCCGCCGAGGCCGTGCCCGAGCTTGCTGGCGAACCGGAAAGTGCCTTGCCCGCAGGCGAGGAAGCGCTGGAAATCACGGTGACACCGGGCCGCCCGCCGGTTGCGCCGCCAGAAAAACCCGTGCGCTTCACAATCCCCGAAACCCCGGCCGCGCCGGAACCCGACGCCCCGGCGGCGCCTGCGCCAGATGCCCTGCCCGATGAATCGCAGCTGGAAATCACTATCACACCCGGCACGCCGCCCGTTGTCCCCCCTGTCCGTCCTGCCGAAGCGATACCCGAGGCCGATGAAGCCCGCCAGACCCCGGCACCCGAAGCAGAAGAAGGCGAGATCGAACAAGCCCAGAGCGGCGTCGCCCCCACGCCGGGCGGGCTGGCGCTGTCGGCGCTGCGCCCAGAGATGCGCCCGGATGATCTGGCAGCACAACGCCCCGATGAAACCCCTGCGGCGGTGTCAGAGGATCTGACACCGCAAGCTGTCGCCAATTCCTTGCGCCCCGCAGGCCGCCCCAGCCAGTTCGCGACAATCGTTCAGCGGACATTGCAGGCCGCCCCCGAACAAAGCGCGGCCCCTGTGCAAACGGCTGCCGCTGCGGCTGCGCCACGCATTCCAAGCTCGGCCTCGGTCTCGCGCGAGGCAACCCAGACCCGCGCGATCAATCTGCGGCAGGTCAATCTGATCGGCGTGATGGGCACGCCGTCGAACCGCCGCGCGCTGGTGCGCCTGTCGAATGGGCGCGTGGTCACTGTGCGCGTTGGCGAAACCCTGGATGGCGGAACCGTCACGGCCATCAGCGAGACCGAGTTGCGCTATAACCGGCGCGGGCGCGATGTCGTGCTGCGCTTTCCGTCCTGAGCCGGTGGCATAGAACCTGACAAACGCGCCCCAACGCCCGACCTAGATGAACTGGACCCCGCCTGATGTCTGAAAAACACGTTTCCGCCACCACCAAGCTGGCGCTGGAATTCGGCCCGGTGCTGGCCTTCTTTCTGGGCTATATCAGCACGCGCGGACAGGTCTACACGGTAATGGGCACGGAATATGACGCCTTCATCCTGCTGACCGCCGCCTTCATCCCGGTCATGGCGCTGGCAACCTTTGTGTTGTGGAAGCTGTCGGGGCGGTTGAGCCGGTTGCAACTGGTCACGCTGATCATGGTGGTAGTGTTTGGCGGGCTGACCGTGACGCTGAATGACGAGCGCTTCTTCAAGATGAAACCGACTGCGGTTTACGGGCTGTTCGCGCTGTTGCTGGGAATTGGCATCATGCGCGGGCAAAGCTGGCTGGAACTGGTGATGGAGGGCGCATTGCCGCTGACCCATGAAGGCTGGATGCTGCTGACAAAGCGGCTGGCATTGATGTTCGTGCTGATGGCCTGTGCCAACGAAATTGTCTGGCGCAGCCTGTCAACCGATGCCTGGGTCAATTTCCGCACTTTCGTGCTGCCTTTTGCGCTGTTTGTGTTCTTCATGCTGCAAGCCAAGCTGTTCGAACGCCACAAGCTGGGCAGCGACAGTCACGACAGTTCTGCATCCTGAACGGTGTCGGGCCATACGCGCCGCGCATGGCCCGCGCTTGCATCGCTCAACCATTCAGCCGCGCTTGCCGAACAGGATTTTCTGCGCGTTCTTGTCCGTGCTGACATCGGCGCGACGATCCGCGCCAAGCGCGCGCCCTTGCTGCACCGCCTTGCGTGCGCCGATCTCTTGCAGCCAGCGCGCCAGATGCGGCTTGTACTCCAGCGTTTGTTCCTGCCCTTCCCACAGGCTGGCCCAGGGCCAGATCGCCATATCGGCAATCGAATAGAAATCGCCCGCAACATAGGCGTTATCCGCCAATTGCCGATCGAGCACCCCGTAAAGCCGCGCGACCTCGTTGCGGTAGCGGTCCTTGGCATAGGGCAGATCCTGCGGCGGGGTCAGCGAGGGGGCGTATTTCAGAAAATGATGCGCCTGCCCCGCCATCGGCCCGACACCGCCCATCTGCCACATCAGCCATTGATCAACCGCGATGTGCGCCTCTTCGCCGACACCATAGAACTTGCCGGTCTTGCGCGCCAGATATTGCAGGATCGCCCCGGATTCGAAGATAGAGACCGCCCGCCCCTCTGGCCCTTCGGGGTCGATGATCGCAGGCATGCGGTTATTGGGCGCGATTTTCAGGAAATCGGGGGCGAACTGATCCCCGGCGCCAATATTGATATAGCGCACCTTGTAGGGCAGCTTCATTTCTTCCAACGCGATGGAAATCTTCCAGCCATTGGGTGTGGGCCAGTAGAAAAGCTCTATTTCTGCGGACATGATGACTCCGGTCGGGGTTATTTGGACACAAGTTAAACATTTGAGTGCGAATATCCACCCCGCAGGCAGCGCATCAGATCAGACGGCGCGCAGCACGCGCCGCCTGTGGCATTTCAGTCCGGCCTTCAGCCTTTCGAGATCGGGATACGTCGGGATTCGGGCGGCGCCGCTGCCTTGCGCGCAATGCTGACTTCCAGCACGCCATCCCTCAGCGCAGCCTTGATTGCGCCTTCATCAGCATCGGCAGGCAGGCGGAAGCTGCGCGAGAAACTGCCATATTGCCGCTCGGTGAAATACCAGGTGTCGCCCTCTTCATGGTGGCTGGATCTTTTATCACCGCGAATCGTCATCACGCCATCATCCATGCTGACATGGATGTCGTCTTCGGCAACGCCCGGCAGTTCGACGGAAATGCGGTAGGCATCGCCATCCGATGACGCTTCCGATGCCGGGGACAGGAATTCCGCCAGTTTCTGGCCGAACTGACGGAACGGATCGGCCAGAGACGGCCAGAAATGGCTGATCGGGGTCTTGTCGATCATGGTGCCCTCCATCACTGTAATACCAACGCTGCATATATGGAAATCAGCCTTGGGCCGCACAATGATCCAAATCAGATTTTGCAACCACTGCCTGCTGTTGCGGGCCGCAACAGGACCATCCCGATAGTGACCAGGCTGGCGACCCTGCATGCCCATCCCCTGCTGACCGCGCCCGGTGCGCGCGCCATTGCGCATCGCGGTGGCGCGCACGAGGTCGAAGAGAACACCCTGCCCGCCTTTCGCCATGCGGTGGCGCTTGGCTATACCCATGTCGAACTGGATGTCCACGCCACGCGCGACGGGGTGGTGGTGATCCATCATGACCCGGATTTGCAGCGCATCTGCGGTGACCCGCGCGCAATCGCGCAGCTTGACTGGGCCGAGTTGCGGCATCTACGCACCACGGGCGGCGCGCATATCCCCCGGCTGGAAGCGCTGCTGGAGGAGTTCCCGGATCTGTTCATCGCCATAGAGGCGAAATCCGACGCGGTGGTCGACCCCTTGGCGCAGGTGATCACGCGGCAGGCAGCGCTGGGGCGGGTCTCGGTCGGGGCATTCAATCCTGTGCGCACCGCGCAGGCTCGCAAGCTCTTGGGGCCGGGTTTGTTGTGGTCGCCCGCACATGGGCAGGTGGCGCGGATTTGGGCGCGCGGCTTCGGACTGCCGCTTGCCCTGGATGACTTCGCGCTGGTCCAGGTGCCCGCCACATGGCGCGGCATTCCGGTTGTTACCCGCCGCTTCGTTCAGGTCGCCCATGCGCGCGGCGTGCATGTGCAGGTCTGGACCATCAACGACCCCGCGCAGATGAACGCGCTGCTGGATATCGGTGTGGATGGGCTGATGAGCGATTGCCCCACGCTTTTGCGGCAGGTCTTGCGCCAACGCGGCATGTGGCATGGCGATAGCGCGCCATAGGCGCGGGGGTTATGGCGTGACAGTCAGCACCGCCAGCAACACCGCCCCGTAAAGCAGCAGCGACGCCACCAGCACAAAGATATGCCAGATCGCGTAATGAAAGCGCAGCCGCTGCCACAGATAGAACACCACCCCCAGCGTATAGACACTGCCGCCAGCGATGATCAGCCCTACCACCAGCGGGGGGAAGCTTTGCAGCATCTGCGGCAAGATCATCACCCCGGCCCAGCCCATGCCCAGATACAGCAGCACCGCCAGCCAGTGGAAGCGGTCGAAACTCAGCGCCTTGATCACGATCCCCAGTGCCGCTGCGCCCCACAAGCCCGCCAGCAACCACAAGCCCTGCCCGGAAATCAGCGTGAAGGGGGTATAGGTGCCTGCAATCTTCAGATAGATCGCCGAATGATCCAGCCTGCGATAAAGCCAGTTCAACCCCGCCTGCGGCGTCAGGTTGTAAAGCGCCGAGGCGCCGATCATGGCAATGAAACTCAGCCCGTAAATCATCACCGCCAGGAAGGCTTCCGGTCGCTGCGCGATCTGGCTGATCATCAGGGCCGCAGCGATCAGAACCGGCACAGCCAGCGCGGCGCAGATCAGACCGGCGACATGAATCGCGGCATCCATGCGCGTTTCGGCACGCGAATACCCCATGCGCGGGGATTTCAGGAACAGGCCAGCAGTCATGATCGCAGTATGCCGCCAAACCGATCAGGAACAAAGCATGATCTGCATAAGGATAGGCGTGACCTTGCGACAGGCAAATCGTACCAACCCGCTTGATTTTCGACCCGTTCCCCCCTAGGCGCAGGGGAACCATTCAAGGGAAGGCCAAGATGACTGTTCACCTCTATGCCGATGATCTGCCTGATGATCTGGATCTTGGCCCCATTGTCGCCATTGATTGCGAGGCGATGGGGCTGAACCCGCATCGCGACCGGCTATGCGTGGTGCAGTTGTCGTCTGGCGATGGCGATGCGCATCTGGTGCAGGTGGCCAACCCTGTCCGCCCTGCGCCCAATCTGACGCGGCTGCTGGCCGACCCGAACCGCCTGAAGCTGTTTCATTTCGGGCGTTTTGATATTGCGCTGTTGCGCCACAGCTACGGGGTGACAACGGCCCCTGTCTATTGCACCAAGATAGCGTCAAAGCTGGTGCGCACCTATACGGATCGGCATGGGCTGAAGTACCTGCTGTCAGAGCTTCTGGGCGTGGATATCTCGAAGCAGCAGCAAAGTTCGGATTGGGGCGCGCGCGAACTCAGCCGCGCCCAGCAGGATTATGCGGCCTCGGATGTGCTGCATCTGCACCGGCTGCGCGAGGCGCTGGACCAGATGCTGCAACGCGAGGGGCGCAGCGCATTGGCGCAGCGCTGCTTCGACTTCCTGCCCACGCGCGCAGAGCTTGACCTTGCGGGCTGGCCGGATACGGATATCTTCGCGCATTGATCAGGATATAGCCATGCCCTTGCGACCTTCCGCGCTGATGCGTCATCGCCTGTCGCGGGCGCTGCGGCTGATCCTGCCGCTTGGCGGGTTGGGGTTGCTGTCCACTGTCTTCATGTTGTCGGACAATATCGACCCCAGCCGCGCCGTGGACCTAAGCGATCTGGAACTGACCGAAATTGCGCGCGAACCGCGCATCGGCACCGCGCGGTTGGCCGGCGTCACCGCCGATCAGTCAGAGCTTTCGGTGGTTGCTGCTTCGGTGCGCTCGCCAGTTGACCCTCAGGCAAGCGACCCCATCCAGCTATTCCTTGAACACCCGGATGGCACTGCACGTTTCATTGATAGCTCGTATATCGATTTCCGCGCCAAAAGCGGGCAGATCGACGAACAGGCCCGGATTCTGACTTTGTCCGAAGCTGTGTGGTTGAAAAGCTCCAATGGTTATCAGCTTGATATGGAACGCTTGGTCGTACAGTTCGACCGCACGAACATGCGCGCCACAGGCGGGGTGTTCGGGCATGGCCCCGCCGGAGAGATTCAATCAGATACGCTGGACATCACTGCAATTGACGATGAGCAGGGCGGATACCTGCTTGATTTCAGGGGCGATGTCAGGCTCATATATCAACCGCAACACTGAAGGAGCGTGCACAGTGGATCGTCGCAAGATACTCTCTCTGATCACTGGGGCCGCATTGTTGCTGATCGGCGCATCCGCCCCGGCCGTGGCCCAGACCAGCCCCACCAGCAGCGCACAGGGCATGGGGCTTAGCTTTTCGGGGCTGCGCAATGTCCGTGGATTGCCGGTTGAAATTCGCGCCGATGAGTTGCAGGTCAACAACCAGACCGGCGAAACCGTGTTTTCAGGCGATGCGGTGCTGGGTCAGGGCGATATGCGTCTGGCAGCGCCGGTCATTCGTGTTTTCTATGCGGCCGCAGGGGATGGGCGGATCGAACGGCTGGAAGCGTCGGGCGGGGTGACCCTGGTCACCGCCGCCGAAGCTGCCGAAGCCCGCGACGCTGTCTATGAGGTCGAGGCCGGCACAGTCCGCATGAGCGGCGATGTGTTGCTGACCCAGGGCCAGAACGTGTTGTCGGGTGATCGGCTGTTCGTCAATGTGCTAACCGAACAGGGGCGCATGGAAGGCCGCGTGCGTACAATAATTCAGACAAATCAATAAGGTTGCGATGACAGTCACGGAACACGCGCAGCCGCGCGGCAACACCGACCCGGAACATGTGCAGGGCTGTCTTGAAGTCCTGCATCTGCAAAAGCGTTATGGCAAGCGTATCGTCATCCGCGACATGTCGATGACCCTTCATCCCGGCGAGGTGGTGGCCCTGCTTGGCCCCAATGGCTGCGGCAAGACGACCTGCTTTTACTGCATCGCCGGGATCGTCAAGCATGAAGGCGGGGCGGTGCGGATTGACGGGCAGGATGCAACCGGGTTACCGCTTTATCGCCGCGCCCGGATGGGGCTGGGCTATCTGCCGCAAGAGATGTCGATCTTCCGCGGGCTGAGCGTGGCGCAGAACATCATGGCAGTGCTGGAACTGCAACAGCTTGACAAACATGCCCGGCGCGACCGGCTGGAGGCGTTGCTGGAAGAGTTTTCGATCGGACATTTGCGCGACCAGCCCGCCCTTGCGCTGTCCGGCGGCGAGCGGCGGCGCACCGAGATCGCGCGCGCGCTGGCGGCCAGTCCGCGCTACATTCTGCTGGATGAACCCTTTGCCGGGGTGGACCCGATCGCGGTGGGCGAGATCCGCGCTCTGGTCGCGGATCTGAAGACACGCGGGCTGGGGGTTCTGATCACCGACCATAATGTGCGCGAAACACTGGCCATCGTGGACCGGGCCTATATCCTGCATGATGGCGGGGTTCTGAAATCCGGCAATCCGGCAGAGGTCGTGGCCGATGAGAATGTGCGCCGGGTCTATCTGGGAGCAGATTTTCGTCTTGACTGATGTTGTCCGGCCAGAATGCCGGGCTGACCCGGTCCAGCTTGGGCATTGACAATATCCCCTGATTAAGCGCCAAATGGGGTCAACAGGCACCCCCCTTGCGGGTCGGATTCCGAACCGCCGCAGGGGGAACGGCGCAGGGATTCACGCGTGTCGGAAACGCAGGCCGACACGAATAACAACCAAGGAGATGCGCATGCGGTATCAGATCAGCGGCAGACAGATAGATGTTGGCGAAGCCCTTCAGACCCATGTCAAGTCAGAGCTTGGCGAACTGGTCGAGAAGTATCAGCAGCGCCCCACCGAAGCCGTTGTCGTATTTTCAAGAAACGCACATCTGTTCGTGTGCGAAGCAACCTTTCACTTGTCAACCGGGCTGACCGCGCAGGCCAAGGCGCAAGCCGGTGAAATCTATGCCGCGTTCGAATCATGCCGCGAAAAGCTGGACAAGCAGTTGCGCCGCTACAAGCGTCGCCTGAAGGACCATCACCGCGAGCGCACGACGCCGGTTGAATTCGCCGGGGCACCCTCGTATATCCTGTCGGCTGAAGACAATGCTGAAGAGAGCGGTGCCGATGGTGGTTCGCTTCAGCCGATAATCATCGCCGAGATGGAAACCCGCATTCCATCCTTGTCCGCAGGGGAAGCCGTAATGCAGATGGAACTGGCACATGCCAATGTTCTGGTGTTCCGCAATGAACGTCATGGTGGATTGAACGTCGTCTATCGCCGTGATGACGGCAATATCGGCTGGATCGATCCGCAAAACTGACCCCTTGTTCCGGCACCTCCGCGCCTGATCCATCCCCGGTGACGGCGCGGATTTCATTTTGATGGAGCCGCCCGATGGATATGTCTACCCTGCTCAACCCCGACGCCGTGCGCAGCCTTGGGTCAATCACCAGCAAGAAGCGTCTGTTGCAGACATTGGGCGAAATTGCCCATTCCGTCTATGGCATTGATGCGCGCCATGCGGTCGAGGCGTTGCAGGAACGCGAAAGCCTTGGTCCGACCGGTGTCGGGCATGGTCTGGCGCTGCCCCATGCCCGCATTGACGGGCTGGATCAGGTGGTGGGTGTTTTTCTGCGTCTGGACAAGCCGCAGGAATATGCATCGGTCGACAAGATCCCGGTGGATCTGGTGTTTGCGCTGTTCGCCCCGCGTAATGCCGGGGTCGAACACCTGAAGGCGCTGGCCTATGTCTCGCGCACCTTGCGCAACCCTGAAACCTGCAAGAAGCTGCGGGCGAATGATGACCCCGCCAAGCTGTTTGAGCTGCTCTCCAGCAAGGAAGCCACGCGCGCGGCCTGACCACGGCCTGTTGCGCGGCGGTGTTTAAGCGCTTGCCTTGCGCGCATTCTGTGGCATGACAAGTGCATGTTCGCCCCGATTTCGCCTGCTCAGGATCTCTGGTTCGATTTCCGCATGCGCTGGAAGCGCCGTCGCCTGCGCGCGCGCGCGATCATGAAGGCGCGCGAATTGCGTTGCATTCGGCGCGGGCGCTGGGGGCGGGCGGATATCCTGCTGTTCTGCACCATCCGCAACGAGGCCGAACGCATTGACTGGTTCCTGACCCATTACCGCGGGCTGGGGGTCGGGCATTTCCTGTTCATCGACAATGACAGCACGGACGGCACGCGCCAGAGATTGCTGGATCAGCCGGATTGTTCGGTCTGGTCAACGCGCGCCAGCTACAAGGCATCGCGCTTCGGGATGGACTGGATCACGGCGCTGATGCTGCGCTATGGTTCCGGGCGCTGGTGCGTTGTGGCCGATGCCGATGAATTGCTGATCTACCCGCATTGGGAAACGCGCCGCCTGCCCGCCCTGACCGACTGGCTGGACCGCGACGGGCGCAGCGCCCTGCCCGCCATGTTGCTGGAGCTTTACCCGAAGGGGCGGCTGGGCGCGCAGCCCTACATCCCCGGCACCGACCCGCTGGAGGTGCTTCACTGGTTTGATCCCGGCAACTACGTGATCCGCCACAAACCGCTTCTGGATTGCCTGCTTATCCAGGGTGGACCGCGCGCGCGCGTGTTCTTTGCCGACGCGCCCGAACGCGCGCCCACCCTGACCAAGCTGCCGCTGATCAAATGGAACTGGCATAACGCATGGGTCAATTCCACCCATTCGGTATTGCCGCGCGCCCTGAACCGGGTCTATGCCCGCCAAGGTTCCGAAGAATGGATTTCCGGCGCGCTGCTGCACACCAAATTCCTGCCCGGTATCGTGCAGAAATCCGCCATAGAAAAACAACGCGCCCAGCATTTCGGCAATGCCCCGGTATTTGACGCCTATTACGATGCCGTCACCGAAGGGCCGGTGCTGTGGTGTCCCCACTCTGCGCGCTATCAGGGCTGGCAGGATCTGGAAGCGCGCGGCCTGATGTCGCGCGGGGGCTGGGGATAAGCGGCAACAGTGCTGCAACTGGTGCATTTTTCTTGGTGATATTCTCGGGGATTGTTGCATCTTCTGGGACAAAGCGGCAAAGTCACTCAACATAATCAACAATCAAGACCAACCGCCCACGCGCGACAGGGTTCGGTCAGGTGTTTCGAGTAAATGGGCAGATGTCGGGATTTCGGACCAAGCTGAGACTGCGCGCCAGACGACAAGCCAAGCTGATGCGTGCCCTGCGCAAAAGCCTTGAATTGCGCGCACGGGTCAACCGGACCGACAACATCCGACCCGGCAGCATCCTTGCCTTCACCACGCTGCGCAACGAACTGGTCCGCCTGCCCTATTTTCTGGATTACTACCGCGCGCAAGGGGTGGGGCATTTCCTGATGGTGGACAATGCCTCTGATGACGGCACCACCGAATATCTTGAAGCCCAGAAAGATGTCTCGCTCTGGGTGACGGGGGCCAGCTACAAGGCGTCAAGCTTCGGGGTAGACTGGCTGAACCATCTGCAATGGCGCTATGGTGCGGGGCACTGGACGCTGGTGGTCGATGTCGATGAGTTTCTGGTCTATCCGTTCTGCGACACCCGCCCCCTGCACGCGCTGACCGGCTGGCTGGAAAGCCAGGGGCGCAGGTCATTCTCGGCCATGCTGCTGGACATGTACCCGAAAGGGCCGGTTACCGCCCAGCCCTATCGCAGCGGACAGAACCCGTTCGAAATCGCGCGCTGGTTCGATGCCTGCAACTATTCGGTCAAACGCAACATGCTGATGCAGAATCTGTGGATACAGGGCGGGGTGCGCCAACGCGTGTTCCAGCCCGATACGCCCGAACAGGCACCTGCGCTGAACAAGACCCCGCTGGTTTACTGGTCGCGCAAATATGCCTATGTCAGTTCGAC
Source organism: Paracoccaceae bacterium (assembly GCA_020832655.1). Lineage (GTDB taxonomy): Bacteria > Pseudomonadota > Alphaproteobacteria > Rhodobacterales > Rhodobacteraceae > Roseinatronobacter. Next base: position 33,589 of record JAFIEF010000014.1, on the reverse strand, counting down.
CCATATGCTGCTGCCACGCGGTCTCAACAAGGTCTATGACGAACGCGGGGGCGAGCATGCCTCGGGCGTGCTGCTGCATGCAAAGTTTCTTGACACCATCATCGGCAAGGCCCGCGAGGAACTGCAGCGCGGCGAACATTATGCCGGAAGCCGCGAATATGCCGCCTATGACAAGGGCTTGCAGCAGGATGCCGATCTGTGGTGCAGCTATTCGACGGAATATATCAACTGGCGCCAGCTGGAGATTTTGGGGTTGATGTCGAAAGGAGACTGGGCATGACCACTTCGGCCCCCGCCCCTGCCCCGCAGCAGACCGCCCCGCTGGGCGTGATCATGCTGTGCCACACGGCGCTGCACCGCGCCGCGCAGCTTGCACGCTTCTGGTTGCAGGCAGGTTGCCCGGTGATCATCCATGTCGACCGCGCGGTCAGTGATGCCGATATGCGCGCCTTGCAAAGTGATCTTGGCGCGCATCCGCTTTTGCAGTTCAGCAAGCGGTTTCGCTGCGAATGGGGAAGCTGGCCGATTGTCGCGGCGACGCAGGCGGCTGCGGAAGAATTGCTTGCCACCCATCCGGGTCTGGACCATGTGCTGCTGACCTCTGGCGCCTGCCTGCCGCTGCGGCCCGCGGATGAACTGATTTCCTGGCTGCAAAGCCACAAGGGCATCGATTTCATCGAATCCGTGGCGATCTCGCATATTCCCTGGATCAAGGGCGGGCTGTCAGAGGAACGCTTTACCCTGCATTTCCCGTTTTCCTGGATCCGGCAGCGCTGGCTGTTTGACCAGTCGGTCGAATTGCAGCGCCGCTGGGGGATCCGGCGCGAAGTGCCGCGCCCGCTTCAGCCGCATATGGGCTCGCAATGGTGGTGCCTGTCGCGCGAAAGCCTGCGCGCGATCCTGCACCACCCCAGGCGCGCGCGGTATGAACGCTATTTCAAGCGCACATGGATCCCCGATGAAAGCTATTTCCAGACCTTGGTGCGGATGGTCTCGGACCGGATCGAAAGCCATTCCCTGACTCTGGTGAAGTTCGACCGCAATGGCCGCCCGAACCTGTTCTATGACGATCATCTGCAACTTCTGCGCCGCTCTGACCGGTTTCTGGCGCGCAAGATCTGGCCCGAGGCCGAGAAGCTTTATGATTTCTTCCTGACCGAAAAGGTCGCCAAGACCCCGCCCCTGCCCGCCGAGCCGCGCAAGATCGACCGCTATTTCGAACAGGCCGCGCGGCAGCGTCAGGAAGGGCGCGCGGGGCTATACATGCAAAGCCGCTTCCCGCATGATCCCGACAGCCGGACCAAATCCGCCGGACCCTATTCGGTGCTATGCGGTTTCGGGCATCTGTATCGCAACTGGGAATTCTGGCTGACCCAGGCCACGGGTCTGCGTGCGCATGGCCATCTCTTCGCGCCCGAAAAGGTCGAATTTCATGGCGGCGCAAGAACCTATCACGGCGCGATCAGCAATTCGGCCAGGCTGCGCGATTACAACCAGCGCATGTTCCTGACCAATCTTCTATGGGCCACGCGCGGCGAAAGGCAGTGCTTCGCCTATAGCAGTCGCGACAACATGACCGCTGAACTGAACTGGTTCATGGCCACGGATCGCAACGCGCATATCGCAGTGATCAGCGGCGGGTTCCTGCTGCCCCTGTTTTTCGGTGATTACAAGGTGGATGACATTCTTGGCCATATCGGCTGGCTGCAACGCCGCGAGCAGGATTTCATCAATGCGCTTCACTCGAAATGGGCGGTGGCCAATATCCGGGTCTGGACACTGGCCGAATATATGACAGAGCCTAGTCAAAACCTGGCGACAGTGTTACAGGACATAGTGCCGGATGCAACACTGGCCGATATCGGGGCGCCAGAGATCCGCGCGCTGGACAGGCTTGATGCGTATATTGCCGGATTGCGCAATCAGGGTCTGCCTGCGGCATTGCTGAATGACTATATCTAACCCCGCGCGGTATCGCGGGCATCGACAGGGCCGGGCAGAAAACCACAATGCGTGACCTTGATTATTTCGTTCTGTTCGCCGAGATGCGCACCGGCTCCAACCTGCTGGAGGCGAATCTCAACGAATTCGAGGGGCTTTCCTGCGTTGGCGAAGCCTTCAACCCGGCATTCATCGGCTATCAGGGCAATGAAGAGCTGTTCGGCGTCACCGCCGCGCAACGCGAGGAAGACCCGTTCCGGCTGCTGGATGCGATTCGCGCGCAGGACGCGCTGACGGGGTTTCGTTTCTTCAACGATCATGACCCGCGCATCCTGCCAACCCTACTGGAAGACCCGCGCTGCGCCAAGATCATCCTGATCCGCAACCCGCTGGACAGTTATGTATCGCTGAAGATCGCGCAGCAGACGAACCAGTGGAAGCTGGGCGATGTCAAGACGCGCCGGGTCGCCAAGGTCAGCTTCGACCCGATCGAATTCGAAAAGCATGTCGCACAGTTGCAGAAGTTTCAGCAGCACATCTTGCATGCCCTGCAAAGCTCGGGGCAGAGCGCGTTTTATCTGGCCTATGAGGACGCCAATGACATTGCGGTGCTGAACGGGCTGGCGAAATGGCTCGGCGTTGAGGCGCGGATCGAGCGGCCATCCACCAAGCTGAAGCGCCAGAACCCGGAGCCGCTGGAAAAGAAGCTGACCAATATCGACGCCGTGCGCGACGGCATGGCGCGGCTGGATCGCTTCAACCTGGCGCGCAGCCCGGTGTTTGAACCACGCCGCGGGGGGGTGATCTGGGCCTATCGCGCCTGCCGCAACCTGCCTTTGGTCTTCGCGCCGCTGCCGGGGGGCGACAACAGCGATGTTCTGGCATGGATGAAGGCGGTGGACGGCGATACGCCCGACGGCCTGTTGCAGGATTTCACCGTGGAAAGCTGGCAGGGCTGGCTGCGTGACAATGCCCCGCATCTGTGTTTTTCGGTCGCATCCCACCCGCTGGAACGCGCGCATGAGGTGTATCGGCGCCAGGTGCTGCATGGCCAGCGCGAGAATGTGCGCCGCTTCATGGAGCGCGTGCATGGCGTCACCCTGCCGCCGAAGTCAGAACTGGACAGCTACAGCCTTGAGGATCACCGCATCGGTTTCGCGGCGTTTTTGCGGTTTGTGCATGCCAATCTGCATGGCCAGACCAGCATGATGACCCTGCCAGCATGGGCACCGCAATCAGACCTGATTGCCGATATCACCACCCAATGCCCGATCCATGCCTTGCTGAAACACGAAGAGCTGGCCCAGACCCTGCCCGCACTCGGCACGCGGCTGGGCGCTGATCTGCCCGCTTTCGAGCGCGCCGAACAGCATAACCGGCTGACACTGGACAGCATTTATGACGAGGAAATCGAAGCGCTCGGGCGGATGGCCTATGAGGCTGACTATCTGCGGCTGGGCTATCGCGACTGGCGCAAATAGTTTCAGGGGGCAACGCGCCCCCTGATGCATTGTCGTCCTGTCTGGACTGTCGGTTACTGGGCCGCGTGGCGCTGCGCCATCATGTCGACCAGAAACTCGTCAAGTTCCTGATGCAGTTCTTCGCGCGCCAGCCCGAACGCGACGGTGGCTTGCAGGAAGCCCGCCTTTGACCCGCAATCGAAACGCTGGCCTTCGAAGCGGTAACCATAGACATTCTGCTTCTCGGCGATTTCGCGGGCGATGGCATCGGTAAGCTGGATTTCACCACCCACACCCGGATCGATCTGGCCCAGATGACGCATCACATCCGGCGACAGGATGTAGCGCCCGATCGCGGCCAGATTCGAAGGCTGCGTTCCCGGTGCGGGTTTTTCGACCATGCCCGACATCGGCATTACCGGGCCAATGCTTGGCGGCACATCCATGATCCCATAGCTTGACGCCTTGTCCGGGGCCACTTCCATTGCGGCAATCATGTTGCCACCAGTCTGTTCATAGGCTTCGACCATCTGCTTCAGGCAGGGTTTGTCGGCCTGGATAACATCATCGGGCAGCAGCACCGCGAAGGGTTCATCGCCCACCAGATGGCGCGCGCACCAGACCGCATGGCCCAGCCCCAGCGCCTGATGCTGGCGCACATAGGCAATCGCGCCGCTATCCATATTGGTGGCTTCCAGCGTTTCCAGCAGCGCGGTCTTGCCCTTGGCCTTCAGCGAGCTTTCCAGTTCCGGGGCGCGGTCGAAGTAATCCTCCAGCGCGCCTTTGCCACGCGAGGTGACAAAGATGAATTCGGTGATGCCCGCGGCGCGAGCCTCGTCAATCGCGTATTGGATCAACGGGCGGTCGACCAGGGTCATGATTTCCTTGGGGACCGATTTCGTGGCGGGCAGAAACCGTGTGCCCATGCCTGCTACCGGAAAAACTGCCTTCGTTACCTTGCGTTTCATCTGTCACTCCTCGTTAGCGAGTCAAATCGTTAACGACGGGTAAACCCGGCAATTGGGGCCAGTTTGCGGTGAAATCACGGACACGTCATGACAATCTTCAAATTGTCTGAATTTTTCCTGCAGGACAGACTCCGCTCAGGGCAGCAAGGTCACTGACGGGCTGGCGGCAATGAAGAACGGGTTGGCATAGCCTGCTTTGCCATAGGCCAGCGGGCTGTGGGTGTCGAATGTCACCACCTGCCCCCCTGCCCCGCGCAGCACGGCATCGCCCGCAGCCGTGTCCCATTCCATCGTCCGGCCCAGCCGGGGATAGAGATCGGCCTCGCCCGACGCCACAAGGCAGAATTTCAGTGACGAGCCTGCGCTGCACAGATCCGCGACCCGGTAGCGCGCGATATAGTCATCGGTTGCCTGATCACGATGCGATTTCGACGCCACCACCATCAGCGCGGCGTTGTCGGCCTTTCGCACACGCAGCGGGCGCAGCGCGCCGGGCCTGTCGGGGTCGAAAGGCCCGACCTCTTCGACCGCGCTGCCATCGGCGCGGGTGTAGAACATGCGCCCCTTGGCCGGGGCATAGACCACGCCCCGCAACGGCACACCATCTTCGACATAGGCGATATTGACGGTGAAATCCTCTTTGCGGTTGATGAATTCCCTGGTCCCGTCAAGCGGATCGACGATCAGGAAGCGCGCGGCGGTCAGATCATGGCTTGCGGCCTGTTCCTCTGTGACCAGCGCAATATCGGGAAAGGCCGCTTGCAGGCCAGCGGCAATAACCGCATCGGCCGCTTCATCGGCTTCGGTCACCGGGCTGTTGTCGGATTTGCGGCGCGCCTCGAAATCGGGGCGGCCGCGCACTTCCATGATGACCTTGCCGGCCGCCAGCGCCAGCTTGCGGAACGCGGTCTCGAAACGGGCAAAATCTGCGGTTCCGGTCATCGTCGGAATACTCCTTTTCAGTTCTATGCAAATCGGGCCTTGGCCCACCCTTGTTGCCGCGAAATTATTTTGGCGTTATCATCCCCTTATCGCAGAACCCGCAACACCACCAGATCAGAGAAACCCGCCCCGGATGTATTCATTGCCACAGCGCCCGAGTTTCTGGGGTCAGTTGCTGACCACGATGCAACTGATCTTCAATCAGGCAGTGCGCAATGTGCGCAAGTCGCATGGCAATGCCGTTATCGGGCTGATGCTGAATATCGCCCAGACCCTGATTCTGGTGGCGGTGTTTCTGGTGATCTTCCTGTTCGCGGGGATGCGCGCAGCCGCCGTGCGGGGCGATGTGCTGCTTTATCTGATGACCGGCGTGTTCATGTTCATGGCGCATATCAAGGTAATCTCGGCAGTGGCGGGGGCCGAAGGGCCGACATCGTCGATGATGAAACATCGCCCGATGAACAGCATTGTCGCGATTGGCGGGGCCGCACTGGCAGAGCTTTACATTCAGGTGCTGACGGTGATTTCGGTTCTGTTCATGTATCACGCGATCTGGACACCCGTCACCATCTACAAGCCGGTCCAGACCTTTGGCATATTCCTGTCGGTGTGGTTTGCAGGGCTGGCCATCGGGGTGGTGATGTATGCGATGCGCCCCTGGATGCCTGCGGCCAGCAAGCTGATCACCACCATCTACACCCGGCTGAACATGGTGGCCTCGGGCAAGTTCTTTCTGGCCAATGCGCTGCCCCCTGCCTATCTGCCCTATTTCATGTGGAACCCGCTGTTTCAGGGGATCGATCAGGCGCGCGGATATGCCTTCATCAATTACAACCCGATGCACACATGGGCCTATTACCCGCTTGTGGTGGGCGTTGGTGTGCTGGTTTTGGGGCTGATGGCGGAATTCTATACCCGCACGCGCATTTCGCTAAGCTGGTCGGCCAAGCATTAAAGCATTTCGGCTTTTCGTTGAATCGCCTTCAATGCTTTAACCTTTTGTTTTGTCGCAATTTCGAACCGACAAAGTCTGTCAACTTTTTCTGAAATTGCTTTAACCACGGCTTTCGGTCATATCCGCGAAATCTCGTCCAGCACCGCGCGCGCGGTCGCGGCAGGGTCCGCAGCCTGCCAGATCGGACGCCCAACCACGATATGATCGGCCCCGTCACGCAAGGCTTGCGCAGGTGTCGCCACGCGCTTCTGATCGCCAAGCGCTGCCCCTTCTGGGCGCACGCCGGGGGTGACGATCAGCTTGCCTGCCGCTTCGGGCAGGGCGCGGATGGCGCGGGCCTCCTGCGGGCTGGCGATGACGCCATCAGCCCCGGCGGCCAGCGCACGCGCGGCACGTTCCAGCGTGATCTGAATGATATCACCCGGCGCAATCAGGCCATCATCCAGATCCTGCCGGTCAAGCGAGGTCAGCACTGTGACTGCCAGAATCTTCAGCCCCGATCCGCCCGCCCCGTCGCGCGCCGCGCGCACCACATGCGGATCACCATGCACGGTCAGGAAATCCAGATCGAACTGCGCGATCCCGCGCACGGCCGCTGCGACCGTTGCGCCGATATCGAAGAACTTCATATCCAGAAAAATGCGCTTGCCATGTTCCTGCTTCAACTCATTGGCCAGCGCCAGCCCGCCCCCGGTCAGCATGCCCAGCCCGATCTTGTAGAACGAAACCGCATCGCCCAGCTTGCCTGCAAGCTCCAGCCCGGCAAGGGCATCGGGCAGATCAAGCGCGACGATCAGTCGGTCATCAGCGGTGGTCATGGTCATGGGCATGGCTCCGGGCTGGGTCAGGTCATAATCGGGCGCGACACTTTCCTGATCCTGCACCGATTGCAAGTCAAAACGCGGCTCGATCCGGGATGCCGCTATCGCAGGAAGCCGCGCAGCGCATCGCCCAGCATGCGATTGACAAGTTCCTGCGTCACGAAGCCTGTGGGCACCAGCCCGAATTCTTCCTGCGCGTCTGCGATTGCTTCGCGCGTATCCGCGTCGAAAGCGCCATTGATCGCGCCGGGGTCAAAACCCATCTGCGCCAGCCGCCGTTCGATCAGGATGCGGGCGGGCGCACCAAGATGCAGCGCGGCTTCGGCATCGCGGTCGCGCGCGCGCGCCTGATCTTCGGGCGAGGGGGCGGGGCGCAGCGCCTGTAGCCGCGCCCTTGCTTCGGCGGCAAAGGCACCTTCGGGCCAGTCCGCCAGATAGGCTTCATAGCCGTCGATGCTGTCAAGGCGCTGTGCGCGCCGCCAATCCATGCGGTCCTGACGCAGCCGGTCTTCAGCCGCGGCCTGTTCGATCGCCGCCAGCCGCTCGCGCGCAAGGCTGGCGAATATCCCGCGCGGGAAACGGTCCAGATAGGCGCGCAAGCCCGGCTCGTCCGTGCCCGCGCCCGTGGCTTCCCAGAAGGCCCGGTCCTCGCGTTCCAGGGCTTCGCGGCGGGCGCGTTCCTCGGCCTCGATCTCGGCGGCGCGGCGGGTTGCCTGCGCGGCCAGTTGCAGCACCTGCGCGCGGGTCAGGAAGCTGGTGGCCTCCAACCCGGACTGTTCCTGCCAGCCGCGGATCGCGCTGCGCGTGCCGGGGCCGAAGATACCGTCAATACCGCGCGTGTTATAGCCCAGCGTAACCAGATCGCGCTGGATCGCGCGGCGTTCGTCACGGGTCAGATCCAGCCGGTCCTCGATGCGTTCGGGGGTGTTGCGCAGCTCTGCGATGGCATTGCGCGCGGCCTGCGCGTTCAACCCGTTCGGGAAGGCGGAAAGATAGGCGCGATAGGCATCTTCGGTGTTTTCGGCCTGCGCGGCGGCCCATGCCTGCCGGTCGGCCCGCGCCACCGGGGCAAAGCCGGTGGGCAGGAACGGCACCAGCGGCGAAATCGTGCCCTCGCCCGCCAGATCGCGGGCACCATCGACGACATCGGACAGCAATGTCCCCGGTGCAAGCGTGCGGCCAAGCCCTGCCGCCACCTCTGAAGCCGGGCCGCGCACTACCCCAACCCCTTGCGGCACCAGAAGCCGTGCGGGCAAGCCGGCCTCCAACGCGGCGCCTGAATGTTGCGCGGGGCGGCGCAGCTCTGCGGGGGCCAGCCAGATCAGGGCGTTTTCCTGCGCAATCGCTGCGATTTCCATCACCCCGTCAAGGCGCAGCCCCGCACTATCGGCCAGCGCCAGCCCCGGCGCATCCGCGTCCACCCCCAACAGCCATGTGCCGCTGCGCGCATGAACAAAATGCCCAGCCAGCACCACCACGAACCGTGCCGCGCCATCGCGCTGCATCTGCCCGAACGCGCCTGCCAGTTGGGCGCGCATCTCTTCCGTGGTCAGATTGTAGCCGGAAAACACATCGAAGCCTGCCACCTCCAGCGCCGAAATCGTGTCCAGCACGCTATCAGCCCCGCGCGCATCAGGGATGTGGTCATAGTCTTCATTTGCAATGACCAGCGCGATTCCGGCGGCAGTGGCCGGACGCACCCAAAGCGCAACACCAAGCACCAGCAGGACAATCGAAATCACACGCATAGGCGCACCCCCAAAGGCCGATTCCGGCAACGGGCATCAGTCGTAGCTGCGCAGATCCTCGATCACCAACCCGTCATTGGGCAGCGAACCGGGCGGCACCAGTTCGACCGTCCCCCGAAGCTTCAGAGTAGACAGCACCGTCGCTTCATACAATGCCGGATTTGTCGCACGGGTCTCGATGCGCACGGTCATCACATCCTTTTCACCCGAACGGCTGGCGATGACGCGGGCGCGATGCACCTCGTCATGATGCGCGACCAAGGCTGCAACCTGTTCCGGGCGCACGAACATGCCCTTGATCTTGGTGGTCTGATCGGCACGCCCCATCCAGCCCTTGATGCGCATATTGCTGCGCCCGCAGGGGCTTTCGCCGGGCAAGACCGCGCTCATATCGCCGGTGGCGAAGCGGATCAGCGGATAATCGGTGTTCAGCGTGGTGACGACAATCTCGCCCACCTCGCCTTCGGGGACCGGATCGCCGGTGCCGGGGCGCACGATCTCGACAATCACGCCCTCATCAACGACCATGCCTTCCATCGCATCGGTTTCATAGGCGACATTGCCCAGATCAGCCGTGGCATAGCATTGGCGGCAGGTGATGCCGCGCTCTGCATAGAAGGCGCGCAGCGACGGGAACAGCGCGCCGCCGCCCACCACGGCCTTGGTGAAGCCAAGATGCACGCCCATCTCGTCAGCTTTTTCCAGGATCATCTTCAGGAAATCGGGCGTGCCTGCATAGGTGGTGGCCCCGATATCGCGCGCGGCGATGACCTGCAATTCGGTCTGGCCGGTGCCTGCGGGGATCACTGTGGCCCCCACGGCGCGGGCGGCGTTTTCAAACATCATGCCCGCAGGCACCAGATGATAGGAAAAGCAGTTCTGGACGATATCGCCCTTGCCCACGCCCGAGGCATGCAGAAACCGCCCCAACCGCCACCAGTCATGGCCCACGCGCCCCGGTTCATAGATCGGACCCGGCGACTGGAAGACATGGTCGTATTCCTGCAAGGCGCGCGCATTCAACCCCCCAAAAGGCGGGGTTTGCGCCTGTGCCCCGGTCAGATCGGATTTGCGCAGCACCGGCAATTGCGACAAGCTGATGCGCCCGGTGATCGCAGCAGGATCGATCTCGCCCAGATGGGCGGCAAGGCCGGGTGCCTTCAGCGCCGCGGAAATCGCTTGCGGCAGGGCGCGCGCAAGGGCATCGCTGCGTTCATCGGCAGAACGGGTTTCCAACGCGTCAAACGGGGTCATGGCACTGGCCTTGGGCTGCTGAATTGGCGTGAACACGGAACCGGGCATGTCAGGCAAGCCAACGCTTGCGACGACGATAGGACCGCACTTCGCGGTAGCTTTTGCGGCCCTTGTCCGACATGCCCAGATAGAATTCCTTCACATCGGGGTTTTCGCGCAAATCCTTGGCAGCGCCTTCCATCACGATGCGCCCGTTTTCCATAATGAAACCGGTTGTCGCATAGCGCAGCGCGACATTGGTGTTCTGTTCGGCCAGAAGGAAGGTCACGCCCTGTTCGGAATTCAGCCGCGCGACGATTTCAAAGATCTGTTCGACAAGCTGCGGCGCAAGGCCCATTGACGGCTCGTCCAGCAAAATCATCTTGGGGCGCGACATCAGCGCGCGACCGATTGCGGTCATCTGCTGCTCGCCGCCCGAAGTATAGCCCGCCTGACTCTTGCGGCGTTCCTTCAGGCGCGGAAAATACTGATAGACCAGATCAAGCTCATCGGCGATGGCCCCGCGCCCGTCGCGCCGTGTATAGGCGCCGGTCAGCAGGTTTTCCTCGACGGTCAGATGCTCGAAGCAATGCCGCCCCTCCATCACCTGAACGACCCCCGCCTTGACCAGATCGGCAGGGTCCAGCCCGACAACATTCTGGCCGTCATAGAGGATGCTGCCCTTGGTGACCTCGCCGCGTTCGGAATGGATCAGGTTGGAGATTGCCTTCAGCGTGGTCGATTTGCCGGCACCATTGCCCCCCAGCAGGGCCGTGATCCCGCCCTTGGGCACTTCAAGGCTGACCCCCTTCAACGCCAGAATGACGTGGTTATAGAGCACTTCGATATTGTTGACTTCCAGAAGTGTCGTCTGAGTCGGGCTTGCGTCTAGCATGGGGACGGACCTTCATTATCGTTTGTGGTCGTGGCCCCGGCACATGGCCGGGACCAGCTGTCTTCATCAGTTCAGGCAGGCGGGTTCGATGTTGTTTTCCGCCGCATAGGCGAGGCTGTCTTCCATCGCCATTTCCATGATCAACTCACGATCCGGCTCGATCCAGTCGGTGATCAGGTTCCACTCGCCGGCGTTGGCATCCCATTGCTGGATCATCGCCGCACCGGAACCACCGTGGTTCTCGCATGCGACCGAGAAGGCAGGGCCGAAATTCGGCAGGCCAAGCTCGGCCATCAGCTCTTCGGTGATTTCCAGATTGGCCATGCCATCGCGCATCATTGCAGGGGTAATGGCCGCAACGCCGTGGATTTCCTGCGCCTTCTTCGCAGCCTCGACTGCCAGCATCGCCGCATACATGCCACGCGAATAGAGCACCGTGCCGACCTCGTCACCCGTGCCGGCATATTTTCCGGCATCAATGACATAGCGTTGCATGTCCTCATAGATCGGGTAGTCCATGCCGGTGCCGTGCATCGCCAGCGCCTTGTAGCCATGCGCGCCTGCGCCAACGGGCAGAACGTCCTGCTGCGAGCCGGACCACCACACGCCGATGAAGTTTTCCATCGGGAAGCGGATATTGGCGGCTTCCTGGATAGCGGTCGGGTTCATCACACCCCAGCCCCACATCACCACATAATCCGGGCGTTCGCGGCGGATCTGCAACCACTGGCTGCCCTGTTCCTGACCGGGGCTGTCCACACCAATGGTCAAAAGCTCATAGCCATGACGTTCTGCCAGACGGGTCAGGGTCGGGATCGGTTCGCGCCCATAGGCCGAGTTGTGATAGAGCAGCGCGATCTTCTTGCCTTCCAGCGAACCGTCATTTTCGTCAAGAAGGTAGTTGATGATCACGCTGGCCCCATCCCAGTAATTGGCCGGGTAGTTGAAGGTCCAGTTGAACACTTCGCCATTCACCGCCGAGGTGCGGCCATAGCCCATCGTGTGCATGGGGATGCCATCTTCCATCGTGCGCGGGATCAGCTGATAGGTGATGCCGGTGGACAGGGGTTGCAGCACCAGCGGGCTGTCGCCGCGGATCGACTGATAGCATTCCACGCCGCGTTCGGTGTTATAGGCGGTCTCGCATTCGGTCTGACGGATCGGAACACCGCCAATGCCGCCATCGCGTTCATTGATCAGCGTCAGATAGTCGGAATAGCCGTCGGCAAAGGGAATGCCGCCTGCGGCGAATGGCCCTGTGCGATAGCTCAGCGACGGGAAGTGCAGCGTCTCGGCCAAAGTCGGCCCTGCTGCGATCATGGTTGCCGCAATGGCTGCGGCCAGTCTGGTCATCTTCATTTGGTTCTCCTCCCATTTGGATGACAGTTTCAACGACGACCCGCCCCCTTAATAGGGGAAGGGCCAGAGGCGAAGTTTTTCCTTGATGGTGCGCCACAACGCGGCAATGCCGTGCGGTTCCAGGATCAGGAACACAAGGATCAGCGCACCAATGATCATGATCTCCAGATGCGCGGCCAGATCGGTAGGCCAGCCAAGCCCGTTGACCAAGAGCAGCTTCAGCAGCACCGGCCCGACAATCAGAAAGAACGCCCCGGCAAAAGCCCCGAAGATCGACCCCAAACCGCCAATGATGACCATGAACAGCACCAGGAAGGACTTGTCGATCCCGAACGCCTCGCCTGCTTCGGCCGCGCCCAGATAGACCGTGAACAGAAGCGCGCCCGAAATGCCGACAAGAAAGCTGGACGCGGCAAAGGCGGTCAGCTTCGCCATCAGCGGGTTCACCCCGATGATCTCTGCGGCGATGTCCATGTCACGAATGGCCATCCATTGCCGCCCGATGGTGCCGCGCGTCAGATTGCGCGCCAGCCATGCCGTCACCACCAGAAAGCACAGGCAGATCATGTACATCGACACAGCCGAGGCGCGCGGGCCGGTCACGGGAACGCCGAACACTTCGCGCGTGGGCGCAGAGATCATCCCCGTGGGCGAATAGTTGTAGAACCATGCCGTACGGGTGAACAGCCAGATCAGGAAGAACTGTGCCGCCAGCGTGGCCACGGCCAGATAGAAGCCCTTGATGCGCAGGCTGGGCAGGCCGAACAGCACCCCCACAGCCGCCGTGATCAGCCCCGCCGTGATGATGACAAAGACGATGTTGAAATCGGGGAAAGCCGTCATCAGCTTGTAGCTGGCATAAGCCCCCACCGCCATGAACCCGCCTGTGCCAAGCGAAAGCTGCCCGCAATAGCCGATCAGGATGTTCAGCCCCAGCGCCGCAATCGCATAGATCAGGAATGGCACCACGATCGAGTTGGCCCAGTAGTCATTGATGATCAGCGGCATGACCAGAAAGGCAAAACCGAGGATGAAGTAATATCCATACCGGTCGAACCTGATCGGAAAGGTCTGGCTGTCAGCGACATAGCTGGTCTTGAAATCGCCTGCTTCACGATAAAGCATGTCTCTACACCCTCTCGATGATCTTTTCGCCAAACAGGCCTTGTGGACGGAACAGCAGGAACACCAGCGCCAGCATATAGGCGAACCAGTTTTCGGTCGCGCCGCCGATGATGGGGTTCATGAAGAAGTCGAACAGCTTCTCGCCCACCCCGATGATCAGCCCGCCGACAATTGCGCCGGGGATCGAAGTGAAGCCACCCAGGATCAGCACCGGCAGCGCCTTCAGCGCGATCAGCGACAGCGAGAACTGCACGCCGGATTTCGAGCCCCACATGATGCCCGCCACCAGCGCCACGATGCCCGCAATCGACCAGGTCAGCACCCAGATATAGCGCAGGCTGATGCCCACCGACAAAGCCGCCTGATGGTCATCGGCCACAGCACGCAGCGCACGACCCTGCTTGGTGTATTGCGAGAAAATCGTCAGCGACGCGACCAGAACGGCAGCGATGCCCGCAGCCCACAACTCCAGCCGGTCGATGAAGAAGCCATAGCCGAACCAGTTGAAGGTCAGCTCATCCACAGTGTCGGACATGCCCTTGGGCAGGCCCACATCCAGCGCCTTGACCTCCGCCCCCCACATGATGTCGCCAAAGCCTTCCAGCAGATAGGCCAGCCCGATGGTGGCCATGAACAGGATGATCGGTTCCTGATTGACCAGATGTTTGAGCACGAAACGCTCGATCACGATGGCCAGAAGGATCATCACCGCAACCGTGGCCGGGATCGCCAGAAGCGTCGGCATATTCCAGCCGAAATGGTGCAGCCTTGTACCCAGGATCGCATTGATCAGATGTGAAAACGGGATCTGGCCCGACTGAAAGCCCACCAGCGTCAGCGCGGCAAACAGCGCCATCACCCCCTGGGCAAAGTTGAAGATGCCGCTGGCCTTGAAGATCAGCACGAAACCCAGCGCCACAAGCGCATACATCACGCCAGCCGTCAGGCCGTTCAGCGCGGCCTCCATCGCGAAAAGAAGCGTGTCAGGCATGGTCCTGTTCCCCCGTCATCCGGCACCCTGTGCTTTGCTTAGTCATGTGACACCCCCAGATAGGCCTTGATGACCTCTTCATTGCCCCGCACCTCGTCCGGGGTGCCGTCACCGATCTTCTTGCCGTAATCCATCACCACCACTCGGTCGGACAGGTCCATCACCACACCCATGTCATGCTCGATCAGAACAGTGGTGGTGTTGAACTCGTCATTCACATCCAGAATGAAGCGGCACATGTCTTCCTTTTCTTCGACATTCATGCCTGCCATCGGCTCATCCAGCAGCAGGATCGAAGGTTCGGCAGCCAGCGCACGGGCCAGTTCCACCCGCTTTTTCAGGCCATAGGGCAGCCGCGCCACGGGTGTCTTGCGGATATGCTGGATTTCCAGAAAATCGATGATCTTCTCGACCTGTTCGCGGTTTTCCTGCTCTTCGCGTTGTGCCTTGCCCCACCACAACGCCTGCTGGAAGATATTGGCCTTCATGTGGTGCAGACGCCCGGTCATGATGTTGTCGAGCACGCTCATGCCTTCGAACAGGGCGATATTCTGAAAGGTGCGGGCGATCCCCTGCCGCGCCACCTGATAGGGGCGCATGCGCGGGCGGCGATAGCCCTTGTAGATCACCTCTCCTTCCTGCGGGTGATAGAAGCCCGAGATCACGTTCAGCATCGACGACTTGCCCGCACCGTTGGGCCCGATGATGGCGCGGATTTCCCCCCAGCGGATATCAAAGCTGATATCCTTGATCGCCACCACACCGCCAAAGCGCAGGGTGATGTTGCGCAATTCCATCGCAACGCCCCCGATCTTGCGGCCATCGGCAGTGGTGTAGCCATCTTCTGTGTTTGTATCGAGCATCGCTCAAAGCCTCCCAACCAGGCCAACCACCAGCCCATAGGCGATGATCGAACCGATGATGTAGTGAATGCGCGTCAGCGGCAGCCCCGGCCAGATCCGCTGAAGTGCCAGTATTCCGAAAGCGCCGGTGATCGCGCCGCTGATGGCAGGCTTCAGGAATTCAGGAAAGAAGCGCACCACCGCGAAGGACAGGATCAGGCCAGCAAGGGCGATGATCGCGGCGACCGGGAATTTGGGGCGTTCGTGCACAGGCGGGGTCATTGCGCCGCCACCTTCGCGGCCACCTGACCGAAGACCCTGGCGTCGCGGATTTCCAGCGTCGCCTTCAGCTTGCCCTTGCGACCGTCTTCATAGGTAACTTCGGTTTCGGTGTAGATGCTGTCCTTGCCACCATAGAGCGCGTCGATCAGATCGGCGAATTTCTCTTCGACGATGCGGCGGCGGACCTTGCGGGTGCGTGTCATCTCGCCATCATCGGCGTCAAGTTCCTTGTGCAGCACCAGAAAGCGGTGGATCTGGCAGCCTGCCAGCATCTCGTCCTGCGCCACGCTTTCATTGACCGTCTCGACATGTTCCTGAATCGTGTCGAGCACGCGCTTGAGGCCGGCAAGTTCCTGATAGCTGGAATAGGCGATATTGTTGCGTTCCGCCCATGACCCCACGGCCGACAGGTCGATATTGATGAAGGCGACACAGCGGTCGCGGTCATTGCCGAACACCACAGCTTCCAGAATATTGGGGAAAAACTTCAGCTTGTTTTCCACATATTTGGGCGCGAACATGCCGCCATCGGCCATCTTGCCGACATCCTTGGCGCGGTCGATGATGCGCAGATGGCCGCTGCCTTCCTCGAAAAAGCCCGCATCGCCGGTAGCGACCCAGCCTTCTGGGTCTTTGGTAGAGGCGGTGCTTTCGGGGTTCTTGTAATAGCTCTCGAACGTGCCGGGCGAGCGGTAGAACACCTCGCCATTCTCGGCAATGCGCACCTCGACCCCTGGTGACGGGACGCCAACCGTGTCGTTTCTGACCTCGCCATCGGGCTGTTGGGTAATGAACACGCTGGCCTCGGTCTGGCCGTAGAGCTGCTTCAGATTGATCCCGAGAGAGCGGTAGAACTCAAAGATTTCCGGCCCGATAGCCTCGCCAGCCGTATAGGCCACACGGATACGGCGCAGGCCAAGCGTGTCTTTCAGCGGGCCATAGACCAGCAGATTGCCCAGCGCATATTTCAGCTTGTCCCCGAAACCGACCGGCTTGCCATCCAGCAGCTTCGGCCCGGTCTTGCGGGCCTGTTCCATGAAGTAATGGAACAGGCGCCGTTTGAGCGGCGAGGCATCTTCCATGCGGATCATCACGGTGGTCAGCATGTTTTCAAAGATGCGCGGCGGGGCAAAGTAATAGGTCGGCCCGATCTCGCGCAGATCGGTCAGCATGGTCTGCGCCGATTCCGGGCAGTTGACACAGAAGCCGGTCCAATAGGCCTGCCCGATGGCAAAGATGAAATCCCCCACCCAGGCCATCGGCAGATAGGCCAGAATCTCGTCGCCCGGTTTCAGATGGTCGAATTCAGAACTGTTCTTCGAGGTGATGATGATATTGCGGTTGCTCAGCACCACGCCCTTGGGCTTGCCAGTGGTGCCCGACGTATAAAGCATCACGCAGGTATCGTCCCAGCCCAGCGCTGCAATGCGCTTTTCCAGCTCTGCCCCGAGGCGCGTTTCCGCCGCGCGGCCTTCGCGCATGGCATCTTCCAGCCAGTTCATGTGGGTGTGGTCGTATTTGCGCATGCCGCGCTTGTCGAGATAGAGGATCTCCTCGATGCATTTGACCTTTTCCTGAACCTCCAGAACCTTGTCGACCTGCTCCTGATCGCCGCACACGACAAAGCGCGCACCGCAATGGTCCAGCACATAGGCCATCTCTTCTGCCACCGCGTCTTGATAAAGCGGCACCGGAATCGCCCCCACCGACTGCGCTGCAACCATTGACCAGTATAGCGCCGGACGGTTGCGCCCGATGATGGCGACATAGTCGCCCTGCTGCATCCCCAGCACCAGAAATCCCAGCGCCATCGCCCGCACTTCGTCCTGGGTTTCAGCCCATGTCCAGCTTTGCCAGATGCCGAACTCTTTTTCGCGATAGGCGGGGTTAAGCGGGTATTGTCTGGCGTTGCGGGCCAGAAGTGCAGGCACAGAGCAAAGCTCTGCCGGCACCGAATTGGTTGCGGCGGTCGCGCTCACGAGACGTCTCCTCCCTTTGTCGGGTCATTGGGCACAGACCACCCTCCTGATCTGTGCCCGACCAAACTGTTGGCGATATGTGGCGTGGTGATTCTTGCTTCAGTTTTGCCCAATTCTTACGAATTGTTACATGCCGATTTTCTGCTTCCGGCATGGCTTGGGGTCATCACGGCTGTTTGCGCAGACCCGGCTTTTCCAGTATTGCGCAATGTGCAGGCTTGGTGGAGGCTCCCCGTGTCACTGACGGAAATGACCCGCATAAACCTGATGGGGGCGGGGCTGAACATGATCCAGCAGGCGCTGTCGATTTTCGACAGTGATCTGCGGCTGGCTGTTTCAAACCGGCGCTATCAGGAAATGTTCGAATTTCCCGACCATCTGGTGCAGCCCGGAGCCGCGTTCGAGGACACGATCAGCTATCTGGTCGGGCGCGGCGAATATGGCCATGTCGATGACCCCGAAGAAGCCGTGCGGGTGCGCGTGAAGACTGCGCGCGCCTTTGTGCCGCACTACATGGAACGGCTGCGCGCCAATGGCCGCTGGATCAGTGTCGAAGGTGCCCCTCTGCCGCAGGGCGGCTGGGTCACGGTCTATACCGACATTACCGAGATCAA
This sequence comes from Paracoccaceae bacterium, assembly GCA_020832655.1. Lineage (GTDB taxonomy): Bacteria > Pseudomonadota > Alphaproteobacteria > Rhodobacterales > Rhodobacteraceae > Roseinatronobacter. Next base: position 15,434 of record JAFIEF010000014.1, on the reverse strand, counting down.
GTTGCAGGAAGGTCTGCTGCGCGCCAGATCTGAAGAGCTGTCGGGCGAGGTGCTGGCCCATGCCGAAAGGCTGGCCCAGACCAACCGCGCACTGGCTGCTTCCAACGCGGCGCTGGAACAAGCCAAGCGCGAACTGACCGAGATGGAAGCCCGCACCCGCCTGACAACGGAAATGATGCCCGCCCATATCGCCCATATGGACCGGGATCTGTGCTACACCTATTCGAACCGGCGGCTGTCCTCGATCTTTCCGGGCCTGCCGCAGGACATCATCGGCCGCCCCGCCAACGAGGTTCTGGGCAGCGTCTATGACAAGATCGCGCCCTTCCTGCATGCAGTTCTTCAGGGCGAAAACGCGGTTCACGAATTCACCCATGACGAAAGCGGGCGGCGGGTCCGGCTGGCACTGACCCCCGATCAGGTCGATGGCGGGCCGATCCGCGGCATCTATGTGCTGTCGATGGATGTCACCGAGGAAGCTCAGGCGCGCGCGGCGCTTGCCCAGACCCGCAAGCGCGAACTGGCCGCACAGCTATCGTCCGGGCTGGTGCATGATTTCGGCAATCTGCTGACGATCATTCTGGGCCTGCAGGGGCAGATGATGCGCCATGACGATCTGGCCGCCAGCCTGCGCCCGATGGTGCAGTCCACAATGGCCGCAGCACGCCGCGGCGGGGTGTTGCTGGACCGGATCGCCTCGATCTCGGGGCCGCGCGAATTGCATCTCAAACCCACCGATCTTCAGGCGCTTCTGGATGACATCCTGCTGATGGCCCGCCCCGCCCTGCCGGACCGGATCTCGCTTGATGTGCAGATATCGCCGCAGCTTGGCATGGTGATGCTTGATCAGGGCATGGTGCAGGACAGCTTGTTGAATCTGATCCTGAACGCCCGTGACGCCATCGCAGGTAGTTCCGGCCAGATCAGCTTGCAGGTGGCCCCGGTCGCCGATACTTGGCTGGAACTGGTGCTCAGCGATACCGGCCCCGGCTTCAGTGCCGATGCGCTGGAGCGCGCGCTGGACCCGTTCTTCACCACCAAGGGGGTGGATGGGTCCGGTCTGGGGCTGGCGATGGTCTATGACCAGACCACTCTGGCCGGGGGCACTGTGCGGCTGTCAAACCTGCCTGAAGGCGGCGCAAAGGTCGCGCTGCGCCTGCCGCTGAAGCTGGTGGAAACCACGGGCCAGCAGGGGGGCGCAGGCATGGTGCTGCTGGTCGAGGATACCGATACCATCCGCGAAGCCGTGCGCGCCATGCTGTGCGAACTGGGGCATTCGGTGATAGAGGCCGCCAGCGCCGACGAGGCGCTTGCCCTGGCCGATCTGCCGGGGCTGAGCGCGGTTGTGTCCGATATCAACCTGCCCGGCACGCTGACCGGGCTGGACCTGTTGCGCCGGTTGCGCGCGCGCGGCATGATGCGGCTTTACCTGATGACCGCGCTGCCGGCACAGGACAGGCTGCACAAGGCCGCCGCGGCAGAATTTCCGGTACTGACAAAACCCTTCGGGGACGCCGCGCTGGCACAGTTGCTCAAGGGGTATGGATGACCAAACCGCATATTGCCATTCTCGATGACGAGCCGGAGATTCGCGCGGTCCTGTCTTCGGCGTTACAGGACGCGGGGTTCGAAACCTCTTGCTTTGCGCGCGCCACTGAATTCGAAGCAGCGCTGCGGCGCATCACCCCTGATGTCTGTCTGGTCGATCTGGGGCTGCCTGATCGCGACGGGCTGACACTGGTACACCGGCTGGCGCTGGAATCGGGGGCCACCATCATCATCATTTCCGGGCGGGCGCAGGTGCAGGACCGTGTCACCGGGCTGGAGCTGGGGGCGGATGACTACATCATCAAGCCGTTTGACCCGGCCGAAGTGGTGGCGCGCATCCGCGCAAGGCTGCGCAAACCGGCAAGCGCGCCCGAAGCCGCGCCGATGACCGCGCGTTTCAATGGCTGGACCGCCAAATTCGACAGCTATGTGCTGATTGACGCGCAAGGCGCGGAAACCCCCTTCAGCCATGCCGAGGGCGAGGTGCTGCGCCTGTTTCTGGGCAGCCCCAAGCGGCTGATCTCGCGCGCGCAGATGCTCGATTCGCTGGGCGGCGCGGCAGGGGACAGTTTCGACCGGGCGATGGATGTGCGCATTTCGCGGCTGCGCACAAAGCTGGGCGAAGACCCGCGCAACCCCCGCCTGATCAAGACGATCTATGGCGCGGGCTATATCTTTCTGGGCGATGTCACCTGGCAGTGAAACCGCCAATGCCGTTTGTGTTTCTGTTTACAGCCGCGCGGCTTTTGGCCATGATGGCGCGACAACCGGTTGCGGGGTGAGGATGCGCAAATTCCTGGTCGTTCTGGATGACAGCCGCGAATGCCTGAACGCGATGCGCTTTGCCGCCTTGCGCGCGGCCAGAACCGGCGGCGAGGTCCAGATCCTGTCAATCGTCCGCCCCGAAGAGTTTCAGGGCTGGATCGGGGTCGGCGATGTGATGCGCGCCGAAGCGCGCGAGCGCATCGAAGTGCATTTCGAGGTGTTCGCCAAATGGATGCGTGACCGCCAGGGGCTGAACCCCGAACTGGTAATCCGCGAAGGCGAGCCGGTAGAGGAGATTCTGGCCCAGATCGATGCAGACCCGGAAATCGCCGTTCTGGTGCTGGGTGCGGGCAGTGATGGCAACAATCCCGGCCCCATCGTGACCCAGCTTGTGCGCAATTCCGGCAGTTTGCCGGTGCCGATCACCATCGTTCCGGGCGAGATGAACCGCGACCGGCTGGAAACGATTTCCAGAGGCTGACAGGCGCAGCCGACACCAGACCACCTTCACAACAAGGCAGCCGAACTTCATGAAACTTCTACGCTTTGGCCCGCAAGACCATGAAAAATCAGGGCTTCTGGCCGCTGACGGCACGCTGCGCGATCTGTCCGGCGCATGCCCTGATCTGGGCGGGGATACGGTTTCGACCGAGGCGCTGGCACGGCTGAAGAGCCTTGACCCCGCAGCATTGCCGATTGTCGAAGGCAGCCCGCGCCTTGGCGCGCCGCTGTCCCATGTGCCGAATTTCTATTGCATCGGGTTGAACTATGCCGCTCATGCCGCTGAAACCGGGGCAGAAAAGCCCGCAGAGCCGCTGATATTCTCGAAGGCCAGCACCGCGCTGGCCGGGCCGCAAGACCCGATCATCATCCCGCGCGGATCGACCAAAACCGATTGGGAGGTCGAACTGGGCATCGTGATCGGCAAGTGCGCACTGAACATCACCGAAGATCAGGTGCCCGACCATATTGCAGGCTATGTCGCGGTCAATGACGTGTCAGAGCGCGATTTCCAAAAGCATCGCGGCGGGCAATGGATCAAGGGCAAATCCGCGCCCTCTTTCGGCAAGATCGGCCCGTGGCTGGTCACGGCAGACGAAATCCCCGACCCCCAGGCGCTGGGTTTGCGGCTCTGGGTAAATGACGCGCTGCGCCAGAATTCCAGCACATCGGACATGATCTTTCCGGTGGTGACGCTGGTCGCCTATATGTCGCAATTCTTCGAATTGCGCCCCGGTGACGTCATCGCCACCGGCACCCCGTCGGGCGTGGGCGCGGGCATGACACCGCCGCAATTCCTGCGCGCGGGCGATCAGGTCATGCTGGAGGTGGACGGGCTGGGCCAGCAACTCAGCTCTGTGGTGGATGCGCCTTAAAGTGCTGCGGCCAGTGATGGAACCGGCCGCAGCGCAATGATCAGAGCTATGCTTCGGAACGCGCCAGAATCGCTGCAATCTCGTCTTTCAGCACCATGCGCTTGCGGCGCAATTTCTGCTCATGCTCTTCTGACACTGGTGCGACCAGTGTTTCAGCGCGATGAACAGCGCGGTTGACCTCGTGATATTCCTCGGCCAGCCGCGCGAAATGCGCGTCTTCCAGTTTCAGCTTGTGCATCAGTTCCGCGGCGTGCGGGAATTCTTCGGCCAGTTCATGCGGGGTATGCGACATCGGAGACTCCGGTTTTTCAGACAGCACAGCCCTAACAGTCCGGCGGGGCAGTCGCCTTGATCTAAGACAATCTGGTCAGGCTGAATCTGGCGGGGCGCAGCACAGCTTGCGGACCTTGGCGCAAAGCCAGTCCAACTGACGGTCGCGCAAGCCAAGCTCGGCCAGATGCGCGGCGGTGTTGAACAGATAGTCGCGGTTCGGGCCACGCCCGCCATGCGCGCGGGCGATGATCCGGGCCTGTTCTTCCAACGCCAGCCCGCCGCAATACTGGTCATGATGGCGGTCGATGACATAGGTCACGGCCTCGACGCGGCGCCCATCGCGAAGGCTCAGCGCTTCGCGCTTTTCCAGATAGGCCGCCGAAATCAATTCGCGCGCGCGCAGATATTCCAGCGATTCCTCGGCGATGCGCTGGGGCACCTCGAAGGCCACGCCCTCGCAATGGCCCGCCCCTTCATCCAGCGCCAGCACCAGACCGGGGTGATCCACTGTGCCGCGATGATGGATCGAGCGCATGCAGAAAGAGCGCTCATAGCCGTCCAGCCGCGCCACCTGCCGACTTGCATAGGAAAACCCCGGATCCCAGATCAGGGACCCGTAGCCGAATATCCACACAGAGTTGCGCCGCAGCATGTGACTGGCCCTTTCCTGCTGGCACAGTGTAAACACGCTTTGAGCTGGAATGAAAAGAGGGGCCAGATGCCACTGATCGTCATCACCATCCTGCTGGCAGTGTTCGGATATACCGCCTACTGGCATTACGCCGCGCGCGTGCTGAACGCCGAAATCAGTGCGTTTCTGACAGCGGCCCGCCATCTGGACGTTGAACACCACAATCTGGGTGGGTTTCCCTATCGCTTCGATCTGGATCTGACCGCCCCAAGGCTGACCAGCGCAAGTGGTGCCGTCACATGGCAGGCGCAGCAACTGCATCTTCATGCCCTCGCCTACCGGCCACAGCATGTGATTGCCGTCTTTCCACGCGAGCAGATCATCACGCTGGGCGGAATACCGTGGCGGCTTTCCAGTTCTGACGCGCGCGCCAGCATCATCTCTGATGCGGCGCTGCCGGCGCAGATCGACCGCGCCAATCTGGTGTTTGAAACGCTCGAATTCACTGATGGAACGGCCCTGCATTCCGCCGACAGCTTCCGCGCGGCCCTGCGCCAGCAAGAAAACGCCCCGCATCAAGTCGCGATAGAACTGCACGGGTTGCGGCCCGGCCCCGCGATGCGGGCCATACTGGACCCCACATCGCTGCTGCCCCCGATGCTGACCCGACTGGCGCTGCGGGGCAGGATCGATCTGGATGCTGCCGGTTCTGACGGCAGCACCCATGATCCGGTGAACGGGCTGGAAATCACCGATCTGGTGATGGAATGGGGCGATATCACGCTGGAGGGCACGGGGCGGCTGCGCCGCGACAGCCTTGGGCGATTTTCCGGCGACATGATGCTGACAACAGCTCAGGCCCAGCTTGTCCTTGATGTCGTGGAACAAGCGCAGTTGCTGCTACCGGATCAGGCGCAGATTGCGCGAATGCTGGCGGCCTCGATGCAGGATCAGGAAAGCGGCATGCTGACCCTGCCGCTACAGATCCGCGACTCCGCCATCTTCGTTGGTCCGGTTGCGTTGGGCGCGTTGCCTGTGTTTTGACCCGATCCAGTAGCGCGCAGCCAATGCGGGCGGAAAGGCCGCGACGACGCCCAGCGAATTGGCTACGAAATCAATCCAATCCGCATCGCGCCCGAATTGCGGCTGGATCAATTCGATCACACCCCCATAGATGATCAGAGCAATCATGGTTAGCGGCCACAAGCGGATTTTCCCAAGGAAAGCCGGGAATGCCACGCAGAAGAACACGATGAAATGCACAAGCTTGTCGATATGCTTCGGGGTTTTCAAACCGTGATCCGGCACCGGCATCAACAGCAGGCCCGTCACCAAGACCAGCAATAGAATCGCCGCGATCACCGCAGCGCGGCGCTTGTGGGGCGCTATTGGTGGCGGGTTGAGCATCAGCGGCACCTGATCATCGCGACAGCAAGGTATCCTGCTGCGTGGCAGAAACCGCCCTGTACTTCAAGCTCGCGCTGGGATCGGGAGTGCGTTGTGACGCAAACTTTGCGTGATCCTGCCCATTGCGCGCTCTTCCAGCTGGCGCACGCGCTCTTTCGATATGCCCAGATCGCCGCCGATCTGGGCCAGGGTGCGCGGGTCATCGACAAGGTGGCGTTCGGTGATGATCAGCTTTTCGCGCTCTGGCAGCGCATCAACAGCGTCATGCAGCAAGCGCCTGCGCCGCCTTGTTTCCAGATCATCCAGCACCTGTTCTTCCGTGGCCACGCTGTCATCTTCGATCATTTCCATCCAGTCGCGCCCGCCTTCCTCGCCATCTGATTGCGGCGCGTTCAGCGACAGATCCTGCCCCGACATGCGGCCCAGCATGATCTCGACCTGCTCTTCAGGGACATCCAGTTCCTTTGCGACGGATTTCGACAGCGCCTCGTTGCGTGGCTGCCCGTCATCCAGCTTTGCCAGCGTCTTGCGCAGATGAAAGAACAGCTTTTTCTGCGACGCATTGGTGGCAGTGCGCACCACCGACCAGTTGCGCATGATATATTCCTGCATCGACGCCCTGATCCACCATGCCGCATAGGTCGAAAACCGCGCGCCATTATCGGGGTCGTATTTTTCAGCCGCGCGCATCAGCCCCAGATTGCCCTGCTGGATCAGATCATCCAGCGGCAGGCCGTAACGGCGAAACCGCGTCGCCACCGAAATCGCCAACCGGCTATAGGCGGTGATCAGCCGGTGCAGGGCGGCCTCGTCACGCTGGTCGCGCCATGCCAGCGCCAGCGCATGCTCGGTTGTCGCATCCAGCATCTCGCGATGCATGGCATCACGGATGAACTGGCTGGTACGTGCATCTCTGGCTTCCATCGCGGCCCCACAATGATATCGGGTCGAAACTATATCGAATCGCTATCATCTTGCGCGGGCACTTGTCAACCGCGCCAGGGCGCTTATCTGGTCGCCCAGCAAGGAAGTGATCAGGATGCCCGCACCGTGACTGTCGATATTGCCAACATGATCGTGCATCTTGCCCGGCTGGCACAGAATGGCGGCAATACCGGGCTGACTGCGGCGCAATGGACAGCGCTGCGTTTCTTCGCGCGGGCAAACCGCTTCTCGCGCACGCCATCGGCCTTTTCGGAATTTCACGCCACCACGCGCGGAACTGCCTCGCAGACCGTCAAGTCGCTGGTCGCGATGGGGTTGCTGTGCCGTCAGAGCAATGCCAGCGATGCGCGATCAACCCTGATCGAAGTGACCGCGGCTGGCCACGCAATGCTGCGCGAAGACCCGCTGCGCGATCTGAACACGGTGCTGTCGCGCCTGCCGCCACAGACGCGGCGCGTTCTGGAAGATGCGCTGCATCACGCCACGGCAGAACTGGCCGCGTTGCGTGATGCCCCCACTTTCGGCAATTGCACAAGCTGCGCGCATTGCAAGACTCGTTCGGGCGAGGTCTATTGCCACTGCACCCACAGCATTCTGGGGCAGGATGACATGGCCGGGGTCTGCATCGACTTCGATCTGGCCAAGCAAGCCGAGCCGCCCCGACTTAATTCCCCCGCTGTAGATTGAGCGCCCTCAGGCGTTATCGCGACACCAGCCGTGCAGCCATGCATCGGGGCTTCAGATCATGGCTTGACAGTCGTATTGCCCCGACCCGGCATCCGTAAGCGATTGTGACATGTCCAATGCCTGACAACTGCGCGACAGCGCTTGCCCCTTTCGCGCGCTTTCCTTACACAAGGCGCAGTTTTCCGCCCTTCAGCGCATAAGAGGCAACGCATGGCGACCAAGAAGCCCCCATCCGGCAAGAAGCTGTCGGCCAAGAATATCGCGGCCGGGTTCCTGATGGCCATTCTGGCCGTCAGCCTGCTGGGCTTCGGGGTGGACGGTTTTGGCGGGCGCACCACCTCCATCGGCAGTGTCGGCGGGCGCAATATCACCACGGATGAATATGCCCGCGCCCTGCAGAACGAATTGCGCGCGCTGCAAGCACAGTTCGGCCAGCCGGTCACGATGGAACAGGCGCGGCTCTTTGGGCTGGACCAGATGGTGCTGGAACAGCTTGTCACGGCGACCGCGCTGAAGAACGAGGCCGACCGGCTGGGCGTTTCCGCCGGTGACGCCACTGTCCAGCAAGAGATCCTGCAAGTACGTGCCTTTCAGGGGGCGGGTGGTCAGTTCGACCGTGAAGCCTATCGCTTCGCCTTGCAGAATGCGGGCCTGACCGAGTCCGAGTTCGAAAACTCGATCCGCGACGATGTTGCGCGCACCATCCTTCAACTTGCTGTAATGGGCACGGCCCATGCCCCGGAAATGTTGGTGTCCACAGTGCTGGAGCATCAGGCCCAGAGCCGCGACATCTCGGTGCTGAGTCTGGGGGTGGAAGCGCTGGACAGCCCTGTTGGGCGGCCCGATGACACCGAACTTCGCGCCTTCTATGACGCCAATATCGAGGATTACACCCAGCCCGAAGGCAAGCGTATCCGCTACGCCTGGCTGAGCCCGGAAATGCTGATCGACAGCATCGAGCTGGAAGAAGACATCCTGCGCGATGCCTATGACGCCGCTGGCGACCGCTTCCGCCAGCCAGAGCGGCGGCTGGTCGAACGTCTGGTATTTCCCGACACCGCCAGCGCCGAACAGGCAATGGCGCGTCTTCGGGCAGGCGAGGTCAGCTTTGAAGAGCTTGCCAATCAGCGCGGGCTGAGCCTTGAAGACACGGATATGGGCGATGTCACCCGCGCGCAACTGCGTGAAGCCGGCGACGCGGTCTTTGCACTGACCGAACCCGGTGTTGCCGGGCCGGTCGACACATCGCTTGGCCCGGCGATCTTCAATATGAGCGCGATCCTGGCGGCGCGCGAAACCAGTTTTGAAGACGCCATCCCCGAACTGCGCGAAGAGCTGGTCTCGGACCGCGCGCGGCGCATCCTGTCGGATGATCTGGACCTTTATGAAGATCTGCTGGCGGGCGGGGCAACCGTGCAGCAACTGGCCGAGGAAACCGCCATGCGCGGCGGGGTGCTGGACTGGCGCCGGGGCGACAGCGACGGTATTGCCGCCTATGAAGCCTTTCGCGACGCCGCGCAGGATTTGCGCCCCGATGACTTCCCGGAAATCATGATCCTTGATGATGGCGGGCTGTTTGCTCTGGAACTGGTCGAGGTGATCCCCGCCAGCCCGCAGCCGCTTGATGATATCCGCACCCAGGTTTTCACCGACTGGCGCAATGCGCGCATGGTCGAGATGCTGCGCGCGCGCGGGGCCGAAATCATCGAGGCAATCGAAACCGGCGCGGATTTTGCCGATCTTGACCTGACCCCGGAACGTTTCGAAGGGGTCATGCGCAGCGATTTTCTGCCCGATTTGCCGCGCGATCTGATTGCCACGGCCTTCGATATGGCGCCCGGAGAGCTGCGCCTGATCGAGGATGCGCGCCAGGTGCATCTGGTCAAGCTGCATGACATCGCCAGCGCCGATCTGATGATGGACGACATTGCCCGCTTCCGCGACGCGCTGTCAGACCAGCTTGCGCAGAGTATCGAACAGGATCTGTTCGCCTATTTCGCGAATGCCTTGCGCGACACCCAGCAGATCCAGCTTGACCAGCGCGTCATCGACGCGGTGCAGGCCAATTTCTGAACCCGGATGGCACATCTGACCCCTGACTTCGCCGAATTCGAGGCTGGCTGGGCCAAGGGCCGAAACCAGCTTGTATACGCACGCCTGGCGGCCGATCTGGACACGCCGGTCTCGTTATACCTGAAGCTGGCAGGCAACAGCCGCGACAGCTTCATTCTGGAATCGGTCACCGGCGGAGAGGTGCGTGGCCGTTATTCGATGATCGGCATGAAACCCGATCTGATCTGGGAATGTCGCGGCCAATCCAGCCGGATCAACCGCATTGCGCGCTTCGACCCCGAAGGCTGGCAGGCACTGGATGGCCACCCGCTGGACACGCTGCGCGCGGTGCTGTCCGAAAGCCGCATGGACATGCCTGATGACCTGCCCGCCGCGGCGGTGGGGCTGTTCGGCTATCTGGGCTATGACATGATCCGGCTGGTCGAGCATCTGCCCGATATCAACCCCGACCCGATCGGCGTGCCCGATGCGATCATGCTGCGCCCCTCGGTGGTGGTGGTTCTTGATGGCGTCAAGGGCGAGGTGATCGTGGTCTCGCCCGCATGGGCCAATTCGGGGCTTTCGGCACGTGCCGCCTATGCGCAGGCCGCCGAACGGGTCATGGATGCGGTGCGCGATCTGGAACGTGCCCTGCCCCAGGCACCGCGCCAGCTTGGCGCTGATGCTGCGGCCATCGGACCTGCAAGCTCGAATTTCGACAAGGGCGATTATCTGGCGGCAGTGGAAACGGCCAAGGAATATATCCGCGCGGGCGATATCTTTCAGGTGGTGCCCTCGCAACGCTGGGCGCAGCGCTTTGCCCTGCCGCCCTTCGCGCTCTATCGGTCACTGCGGCGCACCAACCCTTCGCCCTTCATGTTCTATTTCGATTTCGCCTCTGGCGATGCGCCATTTCAAATCGTCGGGGCCAGCCCGGAAATTCTGGTACGGCTGCGCGATGGCGAGGTTACCATCCGCCCGATTGCGGGCACGCGCCCGCGCGGTGCCACGCCAGAGGAGGATCGCCGCCTTGCCGCAGAGTTGCTGGCCGATGAAAAGGAACTGGCCGAGCATCTGATGCTGCTGGATCTGGGGCGCAATGATGTCGGGCGCGTAGCGAAGATCGGCACGGTTCACCCGACCGAGGAATTCATCATCGAGCGTTACAGCCATGTGATGCATATCGTGTCGAATGTGGTGGGCGAACTGGCCGAGGGCCAGGATGCGCTGTCAGCCCTGCTGGCCGGCCTGCCTGCGGGCACGGTCTCGGGCGCGCCCAAGGTGCGGGCGATGCAGATCATCGACGAGCTGGAACCCGAAAAGCGCGGCGTCTATGGGGGCGGGGCGGGATATTTCGCCGCCAATGGGGAAATGGATATGTGCATCTGCCTGCGCACTGCCGTCCTGAAGGATGAAACGCTCTATATCCAGGCCGGGGGCGGCGTGGTCTATGACAGCGACCCCGAAGCCGAATATCAGGAAACCGTCAACAAGTCGCGCGCGCTGCGCCGTGCGGCAGAGGATGCGGGGCGCTTCTCTGGCGGGCAGGCGGGCTGACGGCCCGAGATCAGTCTTTCGACACGGCGCATGTCGCCGGCTTGCCGGTGTGGTTCGGTGTCATCAGCGGTCGGTATGCGCCATATCCCGGCCCCGCCCCGGCCAGCTGCGGCAGCACCCACGCAAATCCTTGACTGCCCGGCTGCGGCAGCAACGCGCAGGCTGCGGCATAGGACAGCGCAAACAGCGCAATACCACCGGGCACATCAACCAGATGGTGGCCACCATGCGTCAGCGTGGCCGGAACCATCAGCGTGTTGAGCACCAGATAGGGCCAGAACAGCCATGTGCCGCGCGAGAACCAGACCGCAAGCATGGCCATCAGGATATGAAACGACGGAAAGCCCACAGTTCCCAGAACCTTGTGCTTTTCGATCTGGCCAATACCGTTTTGTGCCAGATCCATGAGCTGGGCACCATATTCAGGCGTAACCAGCAGCCCCGCTGCCTGCGCAATCTCTGGCGGGATATCCTGATAGGGGCTTGGCCCGAAGGACGGCCACAGCCCCCAGAAGGCGAACACGATAATCCCGGCCAGCATGCCGGTCACGATCATCCGGTGCAGCGCCTGCACCCGTCCCAGCGCGCCCAGCACCAGCAGCAGGATCAACAGTTGCGGCAGTGAACTGACATAGATCAGCTTCAGCAGATAAGACAGATCCGGGTAATGCGCCAGCCATGCAACCGCCACTGTCCAGTCATATCCCAGCATCCGGTCAATCGCGAACAGATGGTCATCGATCAGCGGGCGCGCCAGCGGGAACATCATGTAGCCGATCAGCGCCAGCAGGCTGGCATAGATAGGATAGAAACCCACGGCAACCATCGTCAGCGACAGGCGCGGCAAGCGCCCCCAGACGCGAAGCCCCATCCCTGCAACCATGATCAGCCCATAGGCCACAAACCCATGAATGAAGGCCGCCCAGACGATCTCGGCCTCGCCACGCAAATGCAACAGTGCCAGCACGACGCCCAGAAACAGAATGATCGCAAATCCGATCCGCTCGCCCCTGTGAAGCTCAAACATGCCCTGACCTTCCGAATTTACTCAGTCGCTACAGCGCTTTTGCTGCCACCCAAAACGGGCAGGCTTGTGTCACAAGCTGGGCAATAGCTTGCCGCTGCCCCGGAATGGGTGGGCAGCAGCATGGCCTGATCGCGTCACGAAACCGCGCAAGGCAGAGCGCCCTGCCGCCTGCCAAGGCAGCGCGGCGACCCTGCGGACAAGGAAGGCGCTATTCCGCCGCCTTGGCGTAACTATCGACCGGCGGGCAGGTGCAGACCAGATTGCGGTCGCCATAGACATTATCCACCCGCCCCACGGGCGGCCAGTATTTGTCGCCGCGGAAACTTGCGGGCGGGAAGCAGCCCGCCTCGCGGCTATAGGCGCGCTTCCAGTCCGCGACCAGATCCTCGACCGTATGGGGGGCATGGCGCAGGGGACTGTCCTCTGCGCTGATCTCGCCCTGTTCCACGGCGCGGATTTCGTCGCGGATTGCCAGAAGCGCCGTGATGAAGCGGTCAATCTCTGCCTTGGTCTCTGACTCGGTGGGTTCGACCATCAGCGTGCCCGCCACCGGCCAGCTCATGGTCGGGGCATGAAAGCCGTTATCGATCAGGCGCTTGGCGATATCGTCAACCGTCACCCCGGCTTCGGCGAAGGGGCGGGTGTCCAGAATGCACTCATGCGCCACGCGCCCTTTGTTCCCCATGAACAGGATGTCATAGGAACCTGTCAGCCGCGCCGCAATGTAATTTGCGTTCAGGATCGCAACCTTGGTCGCCTGAGTCAGCCCCGGCCCGCCCATCATCAGGCAATAGGCCCATGAAATCAGCAGAATGGAAGCCGACCCGTAAGGCGCGGCCGAAACCGGCCCTTCGGCACCGCCGATATGCGGATGGCCAGGCAGAAAGGGGGCCAGATGCGCCTTCACGCCGATCGGTCCCATGCCCGGACCCCCGCCGCCATGCGGGATGGCGAAGGTCTTGTGCAGGTTCAGATGGCTGACATCGCCGCCGATCGCGCCGGGTTTGACCAGCCCCACCATTGCGTTCAGATTGGCCCCGTCGATATAGACCTGCCCGCCATGATCATGGGTAATCTTGCAGACCTCGCACACGGTTTCCTCGAACACCCCATGCGTGGACGGGTAGGTGATCATGGCTGCGGCCAGCCTGTCCCCGGCGGCAGTGGCCTTTTCGCGGAAATCTTCCAGATCGACATCGCCATTCGGGGCAGATTTCACCACCACCACTTTCATTCCGCACATCTGCGCCGAAGCCGGGTTGGTGCCATGCGCTGAAATCGGGATCAGGCAGATATCGCGGTCGCCTTCCCCCCGCGCGCGGTGATAGGCCTGAATCGTCAACAGCCCGGCATATTCACCCTGCGCGCCGGAATTGGGCTGCATCGACATTGCATCATAGCCGGTGATCTCGCACAGCTTGGCCTTCAGATCATGGATCGCCTCGGCATAGCCCAAGGCCTGATCGGCAGGCACAAACGGGTGCAGGCTGGAAAATTCAGGCCAGCTCAGCGCCATCATCTCGGCGGCTGCGTTCAGCTTCATGGTGCAGCTTCCCAGCGGGATCATGGCGCGGTCCAGCGCCAGGTCACGATCCGACAGGCGGCGCATATAGCGCATCATCTCGGTCTCGGCGCGGTTCATGTGAAAATTGGGGTGGGTCAGGTATTCGCTTTCGCGCAGGAAGCGGTCGGAAAAGCCAAGCCTGCCCCGATGCGGCGGCACCCCTTCAATGCCGAAAGCGCGCAGCACGCGCATCAGCACACGCTCATCACTGGTTTCATCCAGAGAGATGCCGACATGGCTGGTGCCGATCTTGCGCAGGTTCAGCCCTTCGGCGCGGGCCGCGGCCAGAATTCCCGCCTGCCCCACGCCGACTTCAACCGTGATCGTGTCGAAATATTCCTTTACCACCACATGCGCCCCGGCGGCGCGCAGCGCATGATAGAGCCGCTGGGTCAGGAAATGCACCCGCTCTGCAATGGCGCGCAAGCCTTTGGGGCCGTGAAACACCGCATACATCGACGCCATCACCGCCAAGAGCGCCTGCGCGGTGCAGACATTGCTGGTGGCCTTTTCACGCCGGATATGCTGTTCGCGGGTCTGCAGCGCCAGCCGATACGCCTTGTTGCCGCGCGCATCCACGCTGACCCCCACCAGCCGCCCCGGCAGGGACCGCTTGTAGCCATCCGCGCAGGCGATGAAGGCCGCATGCGGGCCGCCATAGCCCATTGGCACGCCAAAACGCTGCGCGCTGCCCACGGCGATATCGGCACCCATCGCGCCGGGTTCGCGGATCAGCGTCAGCGCCAGCAGATCGGTTGCCATGATCGCCACCGCCTTGGCCGCGTGTAGCGCCGCGATCTGGGGCGTGAAATCGCGCAGGTCGCCATAGGTGCCGGGATACTGGAAGATCGCACCGAACACCTGATCGGCCTTCAGCGCCTCGGGCGCGCCCACGATCACCTCTATCCCCAAGGGCGCGGCGCGGGTCTGCATCACGGCGATGTTCTGCGGATGGCAGCTTTCATCGACAAAGAAGGCGCGCGCCTTCGATTTGGCCACACGCTGCGCCATCACCATCGCCTCGGCGCAGGCAGTGGCTTCATCCAGCAACGAGGCATTGGCCACGGGAAGCCCGGTCAGATCTGCGATCATGGTCTGGAAGTTCAGCAGCGCTTCCAACCGCCCCTGCGCGATTTCTGGCTGATAGGGGGTATAGGCGGTGTACCAGGCCGGGTTTTCAAAGATGTTGCGCAAAATCGCGGGCGGGGTGACGGTGCCATAATAGCCCTGCCCGATCAGCGAGGTCATGACGCGGTTCTTCGCGCCCACCTCGCGCAGCTTGTCGAGCAATTCGCCTTCCGACAGGGGCGGCCATGCCAGCGCATCGGCCTGACGCAGATCGGCGGGAATGGTCTGGTCGATCAACTGATCCAGCGTGTCGGCGCCCAATACCTTCAGCATCTGCGCCATCTCATCGGGCGTGGGGCCGATATGGCGGCGATTGGCGAAGTCATAGGGGTTGTAGTCACTCGGGCTGAAGGTCATGGCCACCCTCCAATTCAGGAATGAAAGCCCCCGATCATGACCGGGCGCGGGGGGGGGGGGGGGGGGCGGGGGGGGGGGGGGGGGGGGGGCGCCCCGCCCCCCCCGCCCCCCCCGCCC
>JAFIEF010000071.1 GCA_020832655.1 Paracoccaceae bacterium | reverse complement strand
GACCCCATGAAGGGCTTGTCGGAATAGAGCATATGCGCCTGCAACATATCCAGATGGCGCTTGTTCACCGCAATATCGGTCGGTTCGCAGACCGTGCCGCCGGAATGGTGCAGCCATTTCGACATATAGCCCAGCTTCACGAAATTGCGGAAATCTTCCATCGTGGCGTAGCGCCGCCCGCCTGCCGCATCGCGCACGAAGGGCGGGCCATAGACCGGGGCCAGCACAAGGCTGCGCCCGCCGATCTCGACGTTGCGCGCAGGATTGCGGGCGTGCTGGGTAAAGCGGGACGGGGCGGTCGCGCAAAGCTGCCGCGCCAGCCCGCGCGGGATGCGTACGCGCTCTCCCGCCACATCGGCGCCGGCATTGCGCCACAACTCCAGCGCCGCCGGGTTGTCGACGAAATTCACGCCAATCTCTTCCAGCACGGTTTCGGCATTGGCCTCGATGATGGCCAGCGCTTCCTCGTTCAGGATGTCCATATTTGGGATGTTGCGCTCGATATAGCGGGCAGTTTCCACGCTGACCGCGCTGCGCGCGGCGCGTCGCGCCGCACCGCCACCACCGCGCCCCCGACGCGTGCCTGATTGGGCCGAGAGTTCTGCTGACATATCCGACATCGCGACATATCCCGTTTCTGCGGGCGTGGTGACAGGGTCAGGGGCGCGGCATCCGGCCCAGGACGGGCCAGCAATGTGCAGCCCCGCCCGGTCCACGCGGGGTTTCTTCTGTTCATGGTCTACTGCACCAGCGCCCCCCCGCAATCGCCAGTTTGCGGCGCTATCGGCTGCAAAGCGACATCACGCCATTTCGCGCGCGGCTGGACAGTTGGGCCATGAATGATTAAATGCCGGTCACTCGACGGGTCTTGCAACAAGGAGACGCCCCTGCATTGCCGGCCAGTAGCGCGCCTGTGGCCACGGCTTTTCGTGGCAATCATGGTGTGCTGACCTTGAACTGTGCCCGCTGACCCCATATCCCTGCCTCTCGCCCCTAGTCATGGGCATGATAGTGACCGGAACCTTGCCATGCTCGATATGCCCGCCATCCGTCAGGATCTGAACACTGTTTACGATCTGGCCCCGAACCCCGATCTTGCCGCTAGCATGGGTGATATCTATGCGCGCATGTCGCGGGTCGTCTCGCCTGCGGATTGGGCGATTCACGCCCCCTATGTGGCCGCGATCAACGCGCTGAAGAAACAGCGCAATGCAACAATTCTGGCCCATAACTACATGATGCCCGAAATTTTTCATGGCATTTCGGATGTTGTGGGCGACAGTCTGCAACTGGCGGTGGAAGCGACGAAGACCAAGGCTGATGTCATCGTGCAATGCGGTGTGCATTTCATGGCAGAGACCTCCAAAATCCTCAACCCGTCCAGGATCGTGCTGATGCCGGATATGGGCGCGGGCTGTTCGCTGGCCGACAGCATCACCGCCGCAGGGGTTGAACAGATGCGCGCCAAATACCCCGGCGCGCCGGTGGTCAGCTATGTCAACACCACGGCAGAGGTGAAGGCGGCGTCGGATATCTGCTGCACCTCGTCCAATGCGGTGCAGATCATCCGCGCGCTGGAGGCCGAAACCATCATCATGACGCCCGACAAATATCTGGCCCAGAATGTCGCGGCGCAGGTGCCTGAAAAACGCATTGTGTGGTGGGACGGATCGTGCATCGTGCATGAGCAATACACCGCGCAGGATATCCGCGATTTCCGCGAGTGGAACCCCGATACGCGGATCATCGCGCATCCCGAATGCCCCCCCGATGTGGTGGCAGAGGCGGATTTTTCCGGCTCGACCTCGGGCATTCTGGATTATGTCAGCCGCGAACGCCCCGCGCGGGCGATGCTGGTGACAGAATGCTCGATGGCCTCGAACATCTCGGACGCGCATCCAGAGGTCGAGTTCATCGGCCCGTGCAATATGTGCCCCTATATGAAGATGATCACGCTGGAAAAGGTGTTGTGGTCGCTGCACACCATGACCACGCAGATCGAGGTCGCGCCCGCGATTGCCGACAAGGCGCGGCTGGCGGTACAGCGCATGATCGATTTGTCGGCGCAAAAGGCATAAGACAGTGATCCATACGGATCGGGTGATCATTGTCGGCGCGGGTCTGGGCGGACTTTACGCCGCGCTGATGCTGGCCCCGCATCCGGTTCTGGTGATCTCTCCTGAAGTGCTGGGCGAAGGCGCCTCCTCTGCCTGGGCGCAGGGGGGGGTGGCCGCGGCGATGGCGGCGCATGACAGCCCCGAAGCCCATGCCAGCGACACCACCCGCGCAGGCGCCGGGACAGTGGACACGGATGTCGCGCAGATGGTCACGCAGGCCGCGCGCGCGCATATCCTTGACCTTGCGGGCCGGGGCACGCCCTTTGATCGCGATGCGTCGGGGACGTTCATGCTTAACCATGAAGCGGCGCATTCCACCGCCCGCGTGGTGCGTGTCAAAGGCGACCAGGCCGGGCGCAAGATCATGGAAACCCTGATCGCTGCTGTGCGCGCTACGCCTTCGGTGCAGGTGCTGGAAGGGGTGGCGGCGCAGGGGTTGCTGACCGAAGCAGGGCGCGTGTGCGGCGTGACACTGGCGCGGGTTGCAGATGGCACTGTCTCGCGCCCGGTTGATCTGCACGCCCCTGCGGTGCTGCTGGCAGGGGGTGGCTCTGGCGGGCTATATGCGCTGACCACCAACCCGCCGCGGATTCGCGGGCAGGTGATGGGGTTGGCGGCGCGGGCAGGCGCGCGCATGGCGGATATGGAATTCGTGCAGTTTCACCCCACAGCGATGGATCTGGGCCTTGACCCTGCACCGCTGGCGACCGAGGCGTTGCGCGGCGAAGGTGCCACGCTGATCAATGCCGACGGGCAGCGTTTCATGTTGGGTGAACACCCGCTGGCCGAGCTTGCACCGCGCGATATTGTGGCGCGTGCGGTCTTTGCACAGGCACAGGCGGGCAAGCGCCCGATGCTGGATATGCGGCAAGCCATCGGGGCGGAAATGCCGCAGCGCTTCCCGGCGGTGTTCGCGGCCTGCCAGCGCGCAGGGCTGGACCCGCGCGCGGTGCCGGTTCCCGTGGCAGCAGCGGCGCATTACCATATGGGCGGGGTCGCGACCGACAGTCTTGGGCGGTCATCACTGCCGGGGCTGTGGGTGTGTGGCGAGGCGGCTTCGACAGGTCTGCATGGCGCGAACCGGCTGGCTTCGAACGGGGTGCTGGAAGCGCTGGTCTTTGCCCGCCACGCCGCGCAGGACATAGCGCAGGGGCTGGGGGCCGGCCCTGCTGATGCCGCGCTGGTCGCGCTGCAATTTACCGAAGGCGGCGTCATGCCCGACTCCGATGCGGTCATGCGGCTGCGTCAGCTTATGAGCGCGGATGTCGGTGTGCGCCGCACTGCGACCACGCTGGAGCGCGCCTTGCGCGCGATTGCAGGGCTGGAAGCCGAACAGGGCAAGAGCGCCGATTTTTGCAATATGTGTGCCACGGCGACGCTGATCGCGGCATCCGCGTTTGCTCGGCGCGAAAGCCGTGGTGCGCAGTGGCGCGATGATTACCCCCAGACCGACCCGGCGCAGGCCACGCGCAGTTTCATGACATTGGCCGAGGCGCTGAAGATGCGCGCGGCCCTGATGTGACGGAGAGACCATGACCACCCACCCCCCCTTGCCTGATCTGTTGCTGGAGCCGCTGCTGCGCGCGGCGCTGATCGAGGATCTTGGCCCCAATGGCGATGTCACCACCCGCGCTGTGATCCCGCCAGCGGCGCGCTATCAGGCGCGGATCAATGCGCGTCAGGCCGGGGTGATTTCGGGCGTGCCGCTTGCCGCGCTGGCCTTCCGGCTGGTTGATCCCGAACTGAAGCTTGACATCCTTGCCGGTGATGGCGCGCAGGTTTCAGCGGGCGAGACAGTGTTGTGCGTTGAAGGGGCGGCGGCCTCGATCCTGTCGGCCGAGCGCGTGGCGCTGAATTTCATGGGGCGGCTGTCGGGCATAGCCACGCTGACTGCGGCATTTGTTGCCGAAACGCGGGGCACGCGGGCGCGCATCACCTGCACGCGCAAGACCACGCCGGGGCTGCGGGTGGTGGAAAAGCAGGCGGTGCTGCATGGCGGGGGGGCGGCGCATCGCTACGGGCTGTCCGATGCGATCCTGATCAAGGATAATCACATCGCTGCGGCAGGCGGCATCGCGCCGGTGCTGCGCGCAGCGCGCGCGCGCGCCAGCCACATGATGCGCATTGAGATCGAGGTCGATACGCTGGAACAGCTTGACGCGGTGCTGGCGACAGGCGGTGCGGATGTGGTGCTGCTGGACAATATGGACACCGCCACATTGACCCGCGCCGTCGGTATGGTCGCAGGGCGGCTGGTGACGGAAGCCTCGGGCAATATGCGGCTGGAGCGCGTGGCAGAGGTCGCGGCAACGGGTGTCGATTACATTTCTGTCGGGGCGCTGACGCATTCGGCGCAAGTGCTGGATCTGGGGCTGGATTTCTGACGCAGCGACGGGCCGCGCCTCCCGCCCGCACCGGCGCGCCCCGCCCGCCCACCCGCGCGCCGGTGCGGGCGGGGGGCGCGGCCGGCCTCTCGGTCGCGTGACTTGAGACCCATGCGCGCGGGTTGTAGAGCAGGCGTGAAGGAGAGAGCAGATGCCGGGATTGGGCGGCCGGATCGGGAAGGCGGGGATGGCGCTGCTGCTTATGGCCAGCGCGGCGCAGGCGCATCCGCATATCTTTGTCGATGCCGGGCTGGAGATCATCTTTGATGATCACGGCCAGCCCGAAGCCTTGCGGATTTCCTGGCGCTATGATCCGATGTTTTCGATGCTGCTGGTCAGCGATCTGGGGCTTGACCCGGATTTCACCGGAACGGTGAACGAGGACGAGCGCGCGGTGCTGAACGGGTTCGACATGAACTGGATCGAAGGCTATCACGGCGACACCCATGTCACCCAGAAGGACAGCGCACTGGCCTTGAGTGGCCCGGTTGAATGGACCTCTGACTACAAGGATGGCGAGTTGCGCTCGACCCATCTGCGCCGCTTTATCGACCTGCCGGACCCGGCGCGCGAATGGGTGGTGGCGGTCTATGACCCGACCTATTTCACCAGCTACAGCATTGCCACCACGCCGCTGATCACCGGGCGCGACGATTGCCGCGCGCGGATTTTTGAGCCCGATTGGGACGCTGCGCGCGACCATCTTGACGCCGCACTTGATGAGATATTGGGCGCAGGCGGCGATATCGAGGCCGAGTTCCCGATGGTGGGCGCGATGTTTTCAGAAGAAGTGCGGATCACATGCGCCGCGCCGTCCTGACCGCTTGCGCCATGCTGGGCGTTGGGCTGCTGTTGGTCTGGGCCGCTGGCGGGCTGGACGGGCTGTCAGCCTGGGCCGAAGCCGCGCAGCGCCGTTTTCAGGCCAGCATGGCGCAGGGCTTGCGCGCGCTGCGCGCCGGTGAACCCGGCGCGCTGGCGGCACTGTGGGGCTTGTGCTTTGCCTATGGCTTTGTCCATTCCGTCGGGCCGGGGCATGGCAAGTTCCTGCTGGGGGCGTATGGCGCGGGCACGCAGGTTTCGTTGGGCCGGCTCAGCGGGATCGGCCTGGCCGCGTCATTGGCGCAAGGGGCCAGCGCGGTGGTGCTGGTCTATGCCGGGGTGGGGGTGTTCAATGCCTCGCGCGAGGCGTTGCAACTGACCGGCGAGCTGTGGCTGAACCGCGCAAGCCTTGTGGCGATTGCGCTGATCGGGGCATGGCTGCTTTGGCGTGGGGGGCGCAAGCTTGTCGTCGCACCGCGCCCCGAGGCGCGGCTTGCAGGCCATGATCATGGCCCGGATCATCTGTGCGAAAGCTGCGGGCACAGCCACGCCCCAAGCCCCGCGCAGGTGGTGCAGGCGCAAGGTTGGCGCGATGTCGCTGCGCTGATCGGCGCGATTGCCATCCGCCCCTGCACCGGTGCGCTGTTCCTGCTGATCCTGACTTGGCGGATGGGGCTGGTCTGGCAGGGGATTGCCGGGGCGTTGATCATGGCGCTGGGCACGGCCAGCGTGACGATGAGTGTTGCCGCGCTGTCGGTTCTGGCGCGCGATGGCGCGCTGGCATGGGGCGCGCGCTGGCGCAGCATCAGCCTGCTGGCCCCGATGATCGAGATGCTGGCAGGGGCTTTCGTGCTGGTTCTGGCGCTGAACATGTTAAAAATCTTCTGACCCCCTCTTGCCGCCGCTGCGTGCGCAAGGCTAAAGCCTTGGCCATGACTGCTGCATCACGCCCCCTCTGGCCGGATATCCGCGCCATGCTTGCACTTGGCCTGCCGCTTGCTGGCAGCCATATGGCGCAGTTCATGCTGGCGGTTACCGATACGGTGATGCTGGGCTGGTATGGGGTGCATGATCTGGCCGCAGGGGTGATCGGGGCGTCATTGTTCTTTGCCGTGTTCATTTTCGGGTCGGGATTTGCCAATGCGGTGATGCCAATGGTGGCCACTGCCGCCGCGCGTGATGACCCGACCGAAGTGCGCCGCGCCACCCGGATGGGGCTGTGGCTGTCGATTGCTTTCGGGGTGGTGTTCCTGCCGCTGTTTGTGCTCTCTGGCCCGCTTCTGGTGATGTTGCATCAACCGCCCGAAGTGATCCCGTTGGCCGAAGGCTATATGGGGCTGATCGGCTATTCGCTGGTGCCTGCGCTGGTGGTGATGGTGCTTAAAAGCTATCTCGCCGCGCTGGGCCGGATGCGGGTGGTGCTGGCGTTGACCCTGGCCGCGGTGTTCGTGAATATCTTCCTGAACTGGGTCTTCATTTTCGGCAATCTGGGTGCGCCGGAACTGGGGGTGCGCGGCGCGGCGCTGGCCTCGATCGGGGTGCAGCTTGTCACCGCGCTGGGGCTGATGGCCTATTGCGCCTGGCAGCCCGCCCTGCGCGCCCATGCGCTGTTTCAGCGTTTCTGGCGTGCTGATGGCCAGGCGCTGGGCCAGGTCTGGCGCGTGGGCTGGCCGATCGGGGTGGCGCTGGTGGCGGAAACCGCGCTGTTTTCGGCCACCGCGATCATGATGGGGTGGCTGGGCGCGCATCAACTGGCCGCGCATGGCATTGCGGTCGAAATCACGGCGCTTTTGTTCATGGTGCATCTGGGGCTGTCCAATGCCGCCACTGTGCTGGTGGGGCGCGCGCGCGGGCGCTGCGATCAGGCCGCACTGCGCGCGGGTGCGCGCGCCGGGGTGATCGTGTCGATGAGCTTCGCGCTGGCGACGATGCTGGTCTATGTGCTGTTCGGGCCGTTTCTGGTCGGGCTGTTCCTGGCCCCCGATGAACCCGCCCGTGGCCAGATCATCGCCATCGGTGCGGCGCTTTTGATCGTGGCGGCGCTGTTCCAGCTTGCCGATGGCGCGCAGGTGATGGGGATGGGGCTGTTGCGCGGGGTGCAGGATACGCGGGTGCCGATGTGGATTGCGGCCTTCAGCTATTGGGGGCTGGGGCTGCCTGTGGCCTATCTGTTCGGCTTTGTGCTTGGCTGGCAGGGCGAGGGCGTCTGGGCCGGGCTGGTGGTCGGGCTGAGCGCGGCGGCGGTCGCGCTGATGTGGCGCTTCTGGCGTGGGCCGGGGCGGGCAGATGCCACCCCCTGGGAGCAGGGGACACCGGTCGTGGCGCCATGAGGCCCGTGCGCCTTACCCGCCCGAAACCCGCTTGATCACCTGATCCAGCCGCGCGGCTTCGGCGTCCATGCCCCAGGGCGGGTTGATCACGGCCAGCCCCGAGCCGACCATGCGATGACCCGCGCGGATCGGCGGGAAGCGGGTTTCATAAAGCACGATATCGGGGTGATCGGCGCGCAGTTGCGCGCTCATCGGTGCATGCAGGCCGCTGGTCAGGATCGGATACCACAGCAGCAGCACGCCGACATTCCATTTGCGCCGCAGATCGGCCAGCAGGCGGGGCAGGGCGGTGTAATCGTCCTTGACCTCGAAAGACGGGTCGATCATCACCACGCCCCGTCTAGGGCTGGGCGGGCACAGCGCGCGCGCCAGTTCCGGCCCGTCGCGGTGATGAAGCCTTGCCCCACTTCCCGCCATCACCCGCGCCAGATGCGCATATTCGCCGGGGTGCAACTCTGCCAGGGTGATACTGTCCGTCGCGCGCAGCAGATGCGCGGCAATCAGCGGCGAGCCGGGATAGGCCATCGGCCCATGCGCGGCGCGGGTCGCAGTGATGGCGCGGCGGTAGGGGTGGTCCGCAGGCAAAGCGCCTTCGCCGCGCAGGATGCCGGCTGCGGCCTCGCCGGTCTTGCGCGCCTCGGGTGCATCCAGATCATAGAGGCCGCGCCCGGCATGGGTTTCGATATAGCTGAGCGGCTTTTGCTTGGCGGTCATGTAATCCAGCACCCAGGCCAGCAGCGCATGCTTGTGCAGATCGGCCAGATTGCCGGCATGGTAGTGGTGCTGATAAGACAGCATCGCGGCCTCAGGCCGGACGCTGGCGAATGATGCGGGCGAATTTCTCGAAGATGGCAGAATTGGCGGCGATCACCTCGCCGCGTTCGAAAATCGTGCTGTCCTCGCGCAGGGGGGCGACAAACCCGCCTGCCTCGCGCACCAGCAAAAGCCCTGCGGCCATGTCCCAGGGGTTCAACTCGCGCTCCCAAAAGCCATCATAGCGCCCGGCGGCGACATAGGCCAGATCCAGCGCCGCCGCGCCCCAGCGCCGCACCCCGGCACAGGCGGGCATGAGCTGCGCCAGATCATGCAGCGTGGCCGGCAGGGTCAGCTTGCCCGCAAAGGGCAGGCCGGTGGCAAAGATGCATTCGATCATCCGGTCGCGGTTCGACACCCGCAGGCGCTGGTCATTCATGAAGGCGCCCGAACCTTTTTCGGCCACATAGAGTTCATCCTTGGCCGGGTCGAAGATCACGGCGGCCACGATCTCGCCCTTGAATTCCAGCGCGATGGAAATGGCCCAATGCGGCAGCCCATGCAGGAAATTGGTGGTGCCGTCCAGCGGGTCAACGATCCAGCGGCGGGTGGGGTCCTTGCCCTCGACCGGTTCCGATTCCTCGCCCAGCCAGCCGTAATTGGGGCGGGCCTCGGTCAGCATGTCGCGGATGATCTTTTCGGACGCGATATCGGCCCGGCTGACGAAATCGCCCGCCGCCTTGGAGGAGACCTGAAGGTTCTCGACCTCGCGGAAATCCTTGACCAGCGAACGGCCCGCCTTGCGCGCGGCGTTGATCATGATGGTGAGGTTGGCACTGCCTTGCATGGGTCTCGCTCCGGGTAGGGTTGGAGGGAGGCTATACTTGGGGATGGGGGGGAAGGAAAGGGGTTGCGGGGTGGCTTTTGCAGGCAGGTTTGAAAGCTGCTTGAAGCTAGGCTGGAGATTTGCGGGATTGGCCGAGTATGTCTATGCTATTCGTATGGCAGACCGGATACAGTATAGGTTAAACCATACTCATACGGTAAGGGAATCAGTTCAGTGATTCCCATGTGCTCGAGAAACTCTGATATCAACATGGCTTTGCAGTCGAGTTCTTTGCATTCTGGATTCTGCAGCAAAGCGTTTCTGAATCTTTTATCAGCAGTCAGGAAAACGTTGACTTTTGAAACGATGCCGGTCCAATAATGAAACGCGTCGTCGTAGTGGTTTTGATGCAAGGATTTGCAGATAATTCTTAGAACTTTTATACCCTCGACTATGTCTATCTCTGAGTTGTTATCAAACAAAAATCTTATCTGCTCAGGCGAATCTGCACTGAGCAGGATGTTGACCAGGTCAATGGTGTTTTTCTTTTGTTTTCTGATGTCTGTGGTGTGAAGAAGATTGTGATTGAGGGGAGACTTCAGGTGTTTGAGCTGGCAATCTCTTAATAAATCACCCGTTCTGTGGTGCGGGTAAGAATGTGGACGTAGTATCGCCTCGAGGTGTAAATATCTATATGTAAAAATACTGATATCTCCGCGTCTTTCAAGATGGGCTATTGTCGGTATGGATTCGATTTGCACTGCCTTAAAATTGTCTGGTTTGTCGCGCGCCTTTAGCAAGGCCAAGCGATTTTGATGTCCTGAAATTCTCTTTGAGACTGGGTTCAGGAATATTGCCAAACTACGCAAATTGTTATCAAGTAATACCTTAACGGGTTCGCCCTGAACAACTCCCAACATGCTGATTTAGTGCCGGAAATAATCATTTTC
>JAFIEF010000070.1 GCA_020832655.1 Paracoccaceae bacterium | reverse complement strand
GAATACATGTTCCTCGATGACACGGCCTGCAATCTGGCCTCGATGAACCTGCTGAAATTCTATGACGGCAAGAGTTTCGATGCCGAGGCCTATATGCACGCCACCCGCCTGTGGACGATCACGCTGGAAATCAGCGTGATGATGGCGCAGTTCCCGTCGAAGGAAATCGCGCAGCGATCTTACGAATTCCGCACGCTGGGGCTGGGTTATGCCAATATCGGCGGTCTGCTGATGAATATGGGCTATGGCTATGATTCGACCGAAGGCCGCGCACTTTGCGGGGCGCTGAGCGCGCTGATGACCGGGGTCAGCTATGCGACCTCGGCCGAGATGGCGGGCGAGCTGGGCGCGTTTCCCGGCTACAGGAAGAACGCCGATCACATGCTGCGCGTGATCCGCAACCATCGCCGCGCGGCCTATGGCGATGACAGCTATGAAGCAATCAATGTCAAACCCGTCGCACTGGACGCCAAGGGCTGCCCCGATGCGCGGCTGGTCGATCTGGCCCGCGCGGCCTGGGACGAGGCGCTGGAACTGGGCGAAAGGCATGGCTACCGCAACGCACAGGCCACGGTTATCGCCCCCACCGGCACGATCGGGCTGGTGATGGATTGCGACACCACCGGGATCGAACCCGATTTCGCGCTGGTGAAATTCAAGAAGCTGGCGGGGGGGGGCTATTTCAAGATCATCAACCAGTCGGTTCCCGCCGCCTTGCGCAAGCTGGGCTATCGCGAATCGGAAATCGGCGAGATCATCGCCTATGCGGTCGGGCATGGCAGCCTGGGTCAGGCGCCCGGCATCAACCATACCAGCCTGATCGGGCATGGCTTCGGCGCGGCGGAAATCGCCAAGATCGAAGCGGCCCTGCCTTCGGCCTTCGATATCCGCTTCGTCTTCAACCAGTGGACGCTGGGCGAGGAATTCTGCCGCGAAACGCTGGGCATTCCGGCGGCAGAGCTGAACAATCCCGGTTTCGACCTGCTGCGGCATCTGGGCTTCACCCGCGCGCAGATAGAGGCCGCAAATGACCATGTCTGCGGCACCATGACGCTGGAAGGCGCGCCCCATCTGAAGCCCGAACATCTGCCGGTCTTCGACTGCGCCAATCCCTGCGGCAAGAAGGGCAAACGCTTCCTGTCGGTGAACAGCCATATCCACATGATGGCCGCCGCCCAAAGCTTCATTTCGGGCGCAATTTCCAAGACCATCAACATGCCAAACTCGGCCAGCATAGAAGAAACGCTGGCGGCTTATGAACTTTCGTGGTCGCTGGGGATCAAGGCCAATGCGCTTTACCGCGATGGGTCAAAACTCAGCCAGCCGCTTGCGGCCAGCCTGATCGAGGATGATGAAGAGGCCGAGGACGTGCTGGCCACAGGCCCGGCGCAGGCCAAAGCGCAGGTGCTGGCCGAAAAGATCATCGAGAAGGTGATCGTCAAGGAAGTGGTGCGCCACCACCGCGAAAAGCTGCCCGAGCGGCGCAAGGGCTACACCCAGAAAGCCATTGTCGGCGGTCACAAGGTCTATCTGCGCACCGGCGAGTATGGCGACGGCAAGCTGGGCGAGATATTCATCGACATGCACAAGGAAGGTGCCGGCTTCCGCGCGATGATGAACAATTTCGCCATCGCCGTGTCGGTGGGGCTGCAATATGGCGTGCCGCTGGAGGAGTTTGTCGATGCCTTCACCTTCACCCGGTTTGAACCCGCGGGCATGGTGCAGGGCAATGATTCGATCAAGAACGCGACCTCGATCCTTGACTATATCTTCCGCGAACTGGCGGTCAGCTATCTGGATCGCACCGATCTGGCGCATGTGAAGCCCTCGGGCACCAGCTTTGACGATCTGGGCGCGGGCGAGGCAGAGGGCCAGCAGAATGTGACCGAGATGTCGGAAGATGCGGCCTCGCGCTCGCTTGATGTGCTACGCCAGATCAGCTCGTCAGGCTATCTGCGCAAGCGCCTGCCGCATGAGCTGACCGTGTTCCAGGGCGGCCAGTCCACCACCGCCTATGCCAGCGATGGTAACACTGCGGTGGCCTATCAGACACAAGAGGTCGAAAGCGTGACCGTCGCGCCGATGGACGCACGCACCAAGGCCCGGATGCAGGGATATGAGGGCGACCCCTGCGGCGAATGCGGCAACTACACGCTGGTCAGAAACGGCACCTGCATGAAGTGCAACACTTGCGGATCAACCAGCGGGTGTAGCTAAGAACAGCGCGGGGGGGAAGGCTTACGCGCCTTCCCCCCGCTTTGGCAGCCGACGGCAATTGCGTCTGTGGCGTGCCCCGTCACTTCTTTCACGAAACGAAAAAGCCCCGCGCTGGCGGGGCTGTTTTCTATCCAAGTCTTTGTTTTATCTGGTGGAGCCAAGCGGGATCGAACCGCTGACCTCTTGAATGCCATTCAAGCGCTCTCCCAACTGAGCTATGGCCCCACTGTCGCCTCTTGCGGCGCGGTGCCTGCCTCTTACGAAAGGCGGGCAGGCAACGCAACACAAAAAATTGCCTGCTGGCAGAGTTTCGCAGGCTCAGTCTTCATCATCCGAGGACACATCGGCAATGTCGTCCAGCGCGACCGTGTCATCATCTTCATCTTCCAGCAGATCATCATCCAGATCGACCGTATCATCATCATCGACCAGCAGATCTTCATCTTCGCTGGCGCGGGCTTTCTTGGCCTTCTCGTTCATCGCCACGACCATCGAATCGCGCCGGTCGCTGTTGTCAATCACCACTTCCTTGCCGGTATAGGGGCTGATGACCGGATCCCGGTTCAGATCGTAAAACCGTTTGCCGGTTTCGGGGCAGACGCGCTTCACGCCCCATTCTGGGTTGCTCATCGGCTATTCCTTCAATCGCAAGCTTGCTTCAAGGGAAGTGCCGTGCCACAACTGCGCCAATCTGTAAAGACCCGTTGCAAGCACGGTGAAACAGGCAGTGCGCGGCTGCGCCCGCGCGTGCACATACCGATCAGATCGAGGATCGATGCCCGACAGCCCACGCAAACTTACCCTTCCCGGCCAGCCCCCCATCGTGGTGACGCTGCGGCGCGTGGCGCGGGCCAGACGGCTAAGCCTGCGGGTCTCGGCGCTGGACGGGCAGGTCACGCTGTCGATGCCCGCGCGCGCGCCGCAATCCCAGGCGCTGGCCTTTCTGAATGAAAAGCAGGCCTGGCTGGAAGCGGCCGTGGCGCGCGCGCCACGTCCGGTCACGGTCATGCCCGACGCCACGATACCCTTTCGCGGGGGGGTGCTGCATATCCGGCCGGGCAGCGCGCCCAGACCGGCGATGCTGGACGGGGCGCTGTTCTTGCCGCCCGACCCCACCGGCACCCGCAGCGCAGCGCGCATTGCCGCTTTCCTGAAGGATCAGGCGCGCGCTGTGCTGGTCCCCGCCGCCCGGCATTATGCAAGCGCGCTGAACCGCCCGGTCCGCGCCATCACCTTGCGCGACACACGCTCGCGCTGGGGGTCATGCACCAGTGACGGGCGGCTGATGTTTTCATGGCGGCTGATCATGGCCCCGCCCCCGGTGCTGGATTATGTTGCCGCCCATGAGGCCGCGCATCTGCTGCATATGAACCATTCGCGCGCCTATTGGGACTGCGTGGCGCAGCTTGTGCCGGATTATCGCCAGCACCGCGACTGGCTGCGCGCGCATGGGGCCAGCCTGCACGCCTATCGGTTCTGACAGCCCCCCTGCCCCAGCGGGTAATGTTCCAGCACATCATGGACCGCCCCATCCGCGCGCAGGGTAGAGCGCATCAGCGCCATCTGCGACACGTCGAACGGGTCGGTCTGAAACAGCGCATCGCGCGCCACCGCTGCTTCCAGCTCGGCCGGCTCAAAACTGCCCGGCCGCAGATAGGACAGCGTCACATGCGGGGTGAAACGGCGCGCGGGGATCTTGACGCCACAGCCGCGCGCCATGCGTTCAAGCCGCGCCTGGATGCGCTCCAGCTCGGGGCAGGGCGCAAGGCGGGCATGCAGGTTATGCGGCTGGCGCTTGCCGAACAGCCCCAGCCCCTTGATCTGCAGGCGCAGCGCGGGCAGGCGGGTCTGCATCAGTTGCAGATGCAGTTCTTCCAGCAGGCTGACCCGGCAATCGCCCAGAAAGACCAGCGTGATGTGGAAATTCTCGGGCGGTACCTTGCGCTTGATCGGCAGCAGATATTGCTGCAACACAAGCTGGCTGCAGATATGCCGGGGAATTTCCAGCGCCAGGAATGCGCGGATCATACGCGGCGCGGTGCAGGCTCAATCGGGCGCATAGATCCCCGCCACCTCATACATCACCGGCTCGAAACGCGAACACAGCCCGGCGATGACGCGGTTGCGTTTGCGCATTTCATCGCTGCGCAGCATCGCCTGAAAATCGGCCCGCTCGCGCCAGCGCGAATAGGTGGCGATGCGGGTCTGGGCGTCATTGACATGGATCGCCGCGCCCAGAAAGCCCGGCTGGTGGCGGATGACCTTCTGATAGGCATCCTGCAAGGCTTCCAGCACGTCCGAGCAGGTGCCCGGTGTCATCTCGAAGGTGCTGATGACGGTCTGACCGTCGAAATCGGGTGTGATCTGCATGGCGCGCCCCCTTATGTATATGCCCCTTGAGGCAAGCACAGCCACGCACCAAAAGCAACCGGCTCGCGCGCAGGGCGACCTTTCGGCATGCCCCGCACTGGCGCCACAAGCGCAGGTCTGGCAGGTCTGGCAGCAGTATCTTGCAAGGCCGCAGCCGATTATGCGGGTGCGGCTTGCCTTGGGACATTGCGGTCAGAACGCCTGAGGCTGCGCGCTCAAGGTAGCAGCAAGACCCGGCGCGCGATGTCGGAATGCAGGCGCTCGGGGCTATACCATCTTTCCAGAACATCCCTGGACATCAGATCAGCATTCTGCGCTGCGAATTCCTCGAAGCTGCCCGCCGGTCGTGCCGCCATCCTTTCTGCGATAAGGCTCATGAAGGCGTAGGTGATTGTAAGGTTGAATTTCATTGGCGCACCCGCCTTGGTGGCAATCGCGCGAATGCCTGTCGCATAGGTGGCAGCGGCTTCGATGAAATCGCATTTTTCAAGGAGATCGAACGCAACCCGAACATGCGCGGCATGATGAAACATGCTGATATCGACGTCATGCGCCGCGAATGCGCGGGTGATATCCGAATGGGAAGCAGCGTCCGTCATGCGTCAGGCTCCTTGAATTTGTGGCTGTCATCAGCCCCCCAATCCAGTTCGTATACATCCTTGAGCTGCTCGATCTTCCTGATCGTGTCCTGCGAAAACGGCGGCCGGTTTTCGAAGCTGTGCAGCGCGATCCCTTCCACAAGATCACCAACGGATATGTCCAGATGCTCCGCCAGCGCCTTGAGCACCTTCAAGAGGCGCTTTTCAACGCGGATACCGGTCTGAACTCGTTCAGCTTTGCTTGTCATGTTGGTATATATGTATCTTTATACAAGAAATGTCAATCATGCCCGACGAAGAATGGCCATGCCGCCCGCGCACGCGCTGACATATCTGTGACGTGCTGTCGCGCACACAACACATGATCCGGGCTTTGCCGGGGCCGCGGCTTGCGCTAGAATAACCTCATGATTGTAGAACTCGGACATTTCGCCCTGATCCTGGCCTTCGCTGTCGCGCTTGCACAGGCTGTCATCCCCATGCTTGGTGCCCATAAGGGCTGGCGCGACTGGATGGTCGTGGCCAACCCGCTGGCCAGCCTGCAATTCGCGCTGGTGGCGTTCAGCTATGCCGCGCTGACCTATGCCTTCCTTGTCTCGGATTTCTCGGTCAAGCTGGTGGTGGATAATTCGCACACGCTGAAACCGCTGATCTACAAGATCTCTGGCGTCTGGGGCAATCATGAAGGATCTATGTTGCTATGGGTGCTGACGCTGACGCTGTTTGGCGCCTGTGCCGCGTGGTTTGGCGGCAATCTGCCCGCCAGCCTGCAAGCCCGCGTGCTGGCGGTGCAATCGGCGATCACCGCGGCCTTCATGGCCTTCACCATCTTTACCTCTAACCCGTTCACGCGGCTGGCCTTTCCGCCCTTTGACGGCACCGATCTGAACCCGCTGCTGCAAGACCCCGGCCTGGCCTTCCACCCCCCCTTCCTGTATCTGGGCTATGTCGGGCTTTCGATGTCCTTCAGCTTTGCCGTGGCGGCCCTGATAGAGGGGCGGGTTGACGCCGCATGGGGGCGCTGGGTGCGGCCCTGGACGCTGGCGGCATGGGTGTTTCTGACCATCGGCATCGCAACCGGGTCATGGTGGGCCTATTACGAACTTGGCTGGGGTGGCTTCTGGTTCTGGGATCCGGTCGAAAACGCCTCGCTCATGCCCTGGCTCTTTGCCGCCGCGCTGCTGCATTCGGCGATTGTGGTGGAAAAGCGCGAAACGCTTAAAAGCTGGACCATCCTGCTGGCGATTCTGGGCTTCGGCTTTTCGCTGATGGGCACTTTCATCGTGCGCTCTGGCCTGCTGACCTCGGTGCATGCCTTCGCGATGGACCCAGAACGCGGGGTCTTCATCCTGATGATTCTGGCAGCCTTCATGGGCGGCGCGCTGACGCTCTTTGCCTTCCGCGCGCCGATACTGGAAGCCAAGGGTGTCTTTGCCACAATCAGCCGCGAATCGGCGCTGGTGGTCAATAATGTGCTGCTGTCGGTGTCCTCCTTTGTCATCTTCATCGGCACGATGTGGCCGCTTGTGGCCGAGATGCTGTTTGACCGTGTGCTGACCGTCGGCCCGCCCTTCTTCAACACTGCCTGGACGCCCTTCATGGTGGCGCTGGCGATGGTGTTGCCGATCGGG
The DNA here is from genome assembly GCA_020832655.1 of Paracoccaceae bacterium. Taxonomy (GTDB): domain Bacteria; phylum Pseudomonadota; class Alphaproteobacteria; order Rhodobacterales; family Rhodobacteraceae; genus Roseinatronobacter. The sequence goes on along the minus strand of JAFIEF010000070.1, from coordinate 3,678 downwards.
TCAATGCTGCCCTGGAAACGCGCCAATCTGTCGCGTGCGATGCAACCGCTTTGGGGGCTGGCCGTGTTCTCGGTGGCGATGGGGGCGGTGACATGGGCATTGCAGACCGGCCATTCCCCAATGGTGCCGATTGGCATTGCATTGGGGCTGTGGGTGGTGCTGGGCGCAAGCGCGGATCTGTGGATGCGCACCGGGCGCGGCGCATTGGGCAATCGGCTGCGCAGGCTTGCCCGCCTGCCGCGTGCCGATTGGGGCAAGGCCAGCGCCCATGCCGGTGTCGGCATCAGCGTCTTCGCGGTTGCCGCCCTTCTGGGCTGGGAGACCGAGGATATCCGCGTCGTCCAGATCGGCGGAACCTATTATTACGGCGGCTATGATCTGACGCTGGCCTCGGTCGACCGGGTGCAGGGGCCGAACTATACCTCGACCATGGCCACGATAGAGGCCCATCGCGAGGGACGCCATATCACCACGCTGTTCCCCGAAAAGCGCTTCTACCCCATCGCCGGAATGCCGACCACCCAGGCCGCAATCGATCGCAGCATCACGCGCGACCTTTATATCACGCTGGGCGATCCGCAAGATAGCGGCGGCTGGGCGGTGCGCACCTATATCAAGCCCTTCGCCAACTGGCTGTGGTTCGGCTGCTTCATGATGGCGCTGGGGGGCGTGCTGTCGCTGAGTGACCGGCGCTACCGTATCGCCGCGGGGGCCGCACGCAAATCCGGCCCCAATTCCGCGGTGCCTGCCGAATGACCCGCCTGCGTATCCTTCTTGTCGCGGCTCTGCTGGCGTGGCCGCTTCCCGCGCTTTCGGTGCAGCCAGACGAGATCCTCGACGACCCGGTGCTGGAGAGCCGCGCGCGCAACCTCTCGGCGGGCTTGCGCTGTCTGGTGTGCCGCAATGAATCCATCGACGAATCCAATGCCGATCTGGCCCGCGACATGCGGCTTCTGGTGCGCGAGCGGTTGGTCGAGGGCGACAGCGATGCCGAGGTTCTGACCTTCATCACCGACCGCTATGGCGAATATGTGCTGCTGCGCCCCACAACGGAAGGTGTCAACATCATCCTGTGGGTGGCGGCGCCTGCGCTGTTTGGGATCACGCTGATATCGTCGCTGATCTATCTGCGCCGGCGCGACCGTGCGCCCGACCCCACCGGCGACGGGCTGACGCCCGAGGAACGCAAGCGGCTGGAAGATTTGCTCAAAGAGTGACGCACCGTCCGGTCTGGCCTTGGCGCAGCCATTCGTTAGAGTGGCCTAAACGCCAGTCGGAGCCACGCCATGCAATATGACACCCTGACCACCGATGAAGCCGACGGGATCGGCCTGATCACCCTCAACCGCCCCGAGGTGATGAACGCGCTCAACAAGCAGATGCGCGCCGAGCTGACCCACGCGCTGAAGGATATCTCTGCGCGCGCGCGGGTGATCGTGCTGACCGGGGCGGGGCGCGCCTTCTGTTCGGGTCAGGATCTGGGCGATGGCGGCAATGCCGCGCAGATCGATCTGGAACGCACATTGCGCGAGGAATATGAACCCATGCTGCGCGCGATCTATGACGCGCCCGTGCCGGTGATTGCCGCCGTCAATGGCACCGCAGCCGGGGCCGGGGCCAATCTGGCGCTGGCCGCCGATGTGGTGATTGCCACGAAATCGGCCAGCTTCATTCAGGCTTTCACCCGCATCGGGCTGATCCCGGATGCAGGCGGCACATGGTTCCTGCCGCGCCAGATCGGCTTTGCCCGCGCGATGGGGGCGATGTTGTTTGCCGACAAGGTCAGTGCCGAACAGGCGGCAAGCTGGGGCATGATCTGGGACGCGGTCGCGGATGAAGCGTTCGAGGCTAGCTGGCGCGCGCGCGCAGCCGCGCTGGCCAGCGGCCCGACCGTGGCCTATGCCAATATCCGCAAGGCATTGCGCCAGAGCCTTGCCAACCCGCTGGACGCGCAGCTTGCGCTGGAAGCCCAGCTTCAGGCCGAAGCCGGCAAAACCCGCGATTTTCAGGAAGGCGTGCTGGCATTCCTTGAAAAACGCCCGCCAAATTTCGAAGGGCGCTGATACGCGGACAACGCCAGATCAGTGCTTGTCAGGGCAGTTCACGCATAAGAACTGCCCGCGCCGGGAACTGGTCACATACACAGTTTCTCAATCCCCGCCTGCCTCTTGATCACGGTCGGCCTCAACTGTCGCTGCTGTGGTATCACGAATGGGCTTTGGCGGGGGTGCCTGCCATGCCCGCAAATTCTGGCCAACCAGATCATAGAAGTCGCGCGAACATGCTTCCAATGTCTCGATGAAGGTGCGCCGCCCCGCAAAACGCTTTGCATCGACATCGATCAGCAGGACTTCCAGCGCATGCGGTGTCGCCCCCGACCGGTCCGGGTCAATGGCATCGGGGTCCAGACGAAGGCTGGCGACATCTTTCTGGGTCGGGGGCTTGCGCCCCGGCCAATGCGCCCGAACCGCCAGGCGCGGGTCGTCATCCCTGAGCATGCGCAATAGCCAGTTCATGCGCGCCTTGGTGGATTTCCGGTCCTGTGGCGCTTTCAGCTTCATGCTGAAAATGATCGAACGACGCATCAGATCTGCACAAACCTCGATATCCGAAGCCGCTGCAGGAACGACAAAGCTGCCGGTCAGCATGTTTGCTTCCGCAAGGGTCTTGCAGCCCTCCTTGAGCCGGGCAAGGCTGTCCCCGATCAGGGCGCGCTCGACCTTGACTGTCACGTTTTGCCCGACATGACTCGACAGCAGCAAACTCATATCGCGCAATTCCTGAAACCACGCGCTAACAGTCTGCTCGACCTCGGTGCTGGTGCGATGCAGGGTTTCCTGATTTGATACGGCTTGCACAACATCCTTCCAGTTCGGTCCCATCTGGGTAAATCGCTCGATCCCGGTGGTCGGATGGTTCAGCAATCGCTGGAATTCCTGCAACAGGAATACCTGCTCCTGATCCTCGACCTTCTTCTGGTGCCCGATGATGTCGCATTGCGTCTTGATCCATGTCCAGGACCAGTGAAACAAGGCGGCCTTCTTCAGCGCAGCCTTCGGCAGGGTGACGGGGGAAACATCGGCACGGGCAACAAACTGGTTGGAAATCGTCACAACCGCATCGATCCTGTTTGCCTTGGCGGCATCCAGATATCGCGACACCTGATCCGCATCCAGTTCGGCTTTGCCGATCTTTGCCTCGACCAGCGCCGTCCATGTTGATTTTGCACTACGCACAACAATCAGCCCATCGGGTCTGTTCTTCACCTCTGATAAGTCATTGAGGACGATTTCCGTATAGGTTTCGATTTGTGTTCTTTTGCCGATCCGCAACCCCGTCGTGCCCAGAACGGTCTCGGCAAGGGACGGAATTGTCGGCAGCAATGAAAGGAAGATCGACGCCATTCTGCCTTCGCGGCTGGTATCGGCCAGCACCGGAAACAACCGCGCCGTCTCTCCCTGCGTCAGCATGCCCGGCAAATCACTCATCAAACTCCCCCCTTTGAAAACGATTTTTCAGATCATAGTACAGTTCAGTACATTCTGGGCTGTTTTTCACCGCGCGTCCGGATCAGCCCGCTCGCGGCACGTCAAATGACAGGGAAAGCAGATACCTGCGCCCCCCGGGGGGGGGGGGGGGGGCGGGGGGGGGGGGGGGGGGGGGGGGGGGGGGGGGGGG
>JAFIEF010000069.1 GCA_020832655.1 Paracoccaceae bacterium | reverse complement strand
GCGAGCCGGGGGTGGATATCTACCGCCTGCGCAAGTTCAAGCGTTCGAACCAGTCAAGCTGCATCAACCAGCGCCCGCTGGTGAAGGTGGGCGATGAGGTCTCGCGCGGCGAGGTCATCGCCGATGGTCCCTGCACCGATATGGGCGAACTGGCCGTGGGCCGGAATGTCGTCGTGGCCTTCATGCCGTGGAATGGCTACAATTTCGAGGACTCGATCCTGATTTCGGAACGCATCCTTCAGGATGACGTGTTCACCTCGATCCATATTGACGAATATCAGGTCGCGGCCCGCGACACCAAGCTGGGGCCGGAAGAGATCACCCGCGACATTCCCAATGTCGGCGAGGAAGCCCTGCGCAACCTTGACGAGGCAGGGATTGTCTATGTCGGGGCCGAAGTGCAGGCCGGTGACATTCTGGTGGGCAAGGTGACACCCAAGGGCGAAAGCCCGATGACGCCCGAAGAAAAGCTGTTGCGCGCCATCTTCGGCGAAAAGGCGTCCGATGTGCGCGACACATCGCTGCGCCTGCCGCCGGGGGCGTATGGCACCATTGTCGAGGTGCGTGTCTTCAACCGCCACGGTGTCGAGAAGGACGAGCGCGCGCTTCAGATCGAACGCGAGGAAATCGAGCGCCTGTCGCGTGACCGCGATGACGAGCTTGAAATCCTGGAGCGCAATATCTTTTCGCGCCTCAAGCAGTTGCTGCTGGGCAAGGTCGCGGTGAAGGGGCCGAAAGGCGTCAAGGCCAATTCCGAGATCACCGAGGAGCTGCTTGACAGCCTCAGCCGTGGCCAGTGGTGGCAGCTTGCGCTGGGAGATGAAGCCGAGGCGCAGGAAGTCGAGGCGCTGAACGCGCTTTACGACCAGCAGAAGCGGCAGTTGCAGGCCCGGTTCGACGACAAGGTCGAAAAGGTCCGGCGCGGCGATGATCTGCCCCCCGGCGTGATGAAGATGGTCAAGGTTTTCGTTGCCGTGAAGCGCAAGCTTCAGGCCGGTGACAAGATGGCCGGTCGTCACGGCAACAAGGGCGTCATCTCGAAGGTCGTGCCGATGGAGGACATGCCCTTCCTGGCCGATGGCACCACGGTTGATCTGGTTCTGAACCCGCTCGGTGTGCCGTCGCGGATGAATGTCGGTCAGATCCTCGAAACCCATCTTGGCTGGGCGCTGCGCGGCCTGGGTGGCCAGATCGACGAGGCATTGCAGGAATATCGCCGTTCTGGCGACATGACACCGGTGCGTGATGCGATGCGGATCGGCTATGGCGACGAGTTCTATGGCAATGTGTTCGACGGCATGGAAGAAGACGCGCTGGTCGAAGCGGCCGCGACTGTCACCAATGGTGTGCCGATCGGCACGCCGGTCTTTGACGGCGCCAAGGAACCCGATGTCAATGACGCGCTGCAACGCGCGGGCTTTGACACATCGGGCCAGTCCGTCGTCTTTGACGGGCGCACCGGCGAGCAATTTGCACGCCCCGTGACCGTGGGTGTCAAATACATGCTGAAACTGCACCATCTGGTCGATGACAAGCTGCATGCGCGTTCCACCGGTCCCTACAGCCTGGTCACGCAGCAGCCGCTGGGTGGCAAGGCGCAGTTCGGTGGCCAGCGTCTGGGCGAGATGGAGGTCTGGGCACTGGAAGCTTACGGCGCGGCCTATACGCTTCAGGAAATGCTGACCGTCAAGTCCGATGACGTGGCGGGCCGGACCAAGGTCTATGAAAGCATCGTCAAGGGCGAGGACAATTTCGAGGCCGGTGTGCCCGAATCCTTCAATGTGCTTGTGAAGGAAGTCCGCGGCCTCGGCCTGAACATGGAACTCCTGGATTCGGAGGAAGAGGGGTAGGGCACAGCCCCCGCCCCCCGCCTTCCCTGCCGAGCCATTCAAGGAAAAGACGATGAATCAGGAACTGACCACCAACCCGTTCAACCCTCTGGCCCAAACCAAGGCCTTTGACCAGATCAAGATCTCGCTTGCCAGCCCAGAGCGGATCCTGTCCTGGTCCTATGGGGAAATCAAGAAACCCGAAACCATCAACTACCGCACCTTCAAGCCCGAACGCGACGGGCTGTTCTGCGCGCGCATCTTCGGGCCGATCAAGGATTACGAATGCCTGTGCGGCAAATACAAGCGCATGAAGTATCGCGGTGTTGTCTGCGAAAAATGCGGCGTGGAAGTCACGCTGCAAAAGGTCCGGCGCGAACGCATGGGCCATATCGAACTGGCAGCACCCGTGGCGCATATCTGGTTTCTGAAATCGCTGCCCAGCCGCATCGGTCTGATGCTGGACATGACGCTGCGCGATCTGGAACGCATCCTGTATTTCGAAAACTATGTGGTGATCGAACCGGGGCTGACCGATCTGTCCTATGGCCAGTTGCTCAATGAGGAAGAATTCCTTGATGCGCAGGACCAGTATGGCGCAGATGCCTTCACCGCCAATATCGGCGCAGAGGCCATCCGCGAGATGCTGGCCAATATCGACCTGGAAGACGAAGCCACGCGCCTGCGCGAAGAGCTGAAGGAAGCCAAGGGCGAACTGAAACCCAAGAAGATCATCAAGCGGCTGAAAGTGGTCGAGCATTTCATCGAATCCGGCAACCGCCCGGAATGGATGATCCTGACCGTGCTGCCGGTGATCCCGCCCGAACTGCGCCCGCTGGTGCCGCTGGATGGGGGCCGGTTTGCGACTTCGGATCTGAATGATCTGTATCGCCGGGTGATCAACCGCAACAACCGTCTGAAGCGCCTGATCGAATTGCGCGCGCCCGATATCATCGTGCGCAACGAAAAGCGCATGTTGCAGGAATCGGTTGATGCGCTGTTCGACAATGGTCGCCGTGGTCGCGTGATCACCGGCAACAACAAGCGTCCGCTGAAATCGCTTTCGGACATGCTGAAAGGCAAGCAGGGCCGCTTCCGCCAGAACCTTCTGGGCAAGCGCGTCGATTTTTCGGGCCGGTCGGTCATTGTGACCGGGCCGGAACTGAAGCTGCATCAATGCGGCTTGCCCAAGAAGATGGCGCTGGAACTGTTCAAGCCCTTCATCTATTCGCGGCTGGAAGCCAAGGGGCTGTCCTCGACCGTGAAGCAGGCCAAGAAGCTGGTGGAAAAGGAACGCCCCGAAGTCTGGGATATTCTGGACGAGGTGATCCGCGAACACCCGGTGCTGCTGAACCGCGCGCCGACGCTGCACCGTCTGGGCATTCAGGCGTTCGAACCGATCCTGATCGAAGGCAAGGCGATCCAGCTTCACCCGCTGGTCTGTTCGGCCTTCAACGCCGATTTCGACGGCGACCAGATGGCCGTGCATGTGCCGCTGTCGCTGGAAGCCCAGCTTGAAGCGCGCGTGTTGATGATGTCCACCAACAACGTGCTGTCGCCTGCCAATGGCGCGCCGATCATCGTGCCGTCGCAGGATATGGTTCTGGGCCTTTACTACACCTCTATGATGCGCGAAGGCATGCAGGGCGAGGGGATGATCTTCGCCTCTGCCGAAGAGGTCGAGCATGCGCTGGCCTCTGGCGATGTGCATCTGCACGCCAAGATCCAGTGCCGCATCGGGCAGATCGATGAAGACGGCAATGAAGTCTATCGCCGGTTCGAAACCACGCCGGGCCGGGTGCGGCTGGGCGCATTGCTGCCGCTGAACGCCAAAGCCCCGTTCGAACTGGTCAACCGTCTGTTGCGCAAGCGCGATGTGCAGAACGTTATCGACACTGTCTATCGCTATTGCGGGCAGAAAGAGTCGGTCATCTTCTGTGACCAGATCATGAGCCTTGGCTTCCGCGAAGCCTTCCGCGCCGGGATTTCGTTCGGCAAGGATGACATGCTGATCCCCGATGCGAAATGGACCGAGGTGAATTCCACCCGCGAATTGGTGGGCAGCTTCGAGCAGCAATATCTGGATGGTCTGATCACCCAGGGCGAGAAGTATAACAAGGTCGTCGATGCCTGGTCGAAATGTTCGGACGCTGTGGCCAATGCCATGATGGGCGAGATTTCGGCCGTTCGCCGGGACGAGGAAGGCCGCGAGCTGGAACCGAACTCGGTCTATATGATGTCGCATTCGGGCGCGCGGGGTTCCCCGGCCCAGATGAAGCAGTTGGGCGGCATGCGCGGGCTGATGGCCAAGCCTTCGGGCGAGATCATCGAAACCCCGATCATCTCGAACTTCAAGGAAGGTCTGACCGTTCTTGAATACTTCAACTCGACCCACGGCGCGCGCAAGGGGCTGGCCGATACTGCGCTGAAAACTGCCAATTCGGGTTATCTGACCCGGCGTCTGGTCGATGTGGCGCAGGATTGCATCGTGCGTACGGATGATTGCGGCACGGATCGTTTCATCACCGCGCAGGCGGCGGTCAATGATGGCGAGATCATCGCCTCGCTGGCCGAACGTATCCTGGGCCGTGTCGCGGCAGAGGATGTGGCCGACCCGGCCACGGGCGAGGTTCTGGTGACGCGCAACACCCTGATTGATGAACGCGATGCCGACATGATCGAGGCCGCGGGCATTGCCACCGTCAAGATCCGCTCGCCCCTGACCTGCGAGGCCGAGGAAGGCGTCTGCGTCAAGTGTTACGGGCGTGACCTTGCGCGCGGCATGCTGGTCAACAAGGGCGAGGCTGTGGGCATCATTGCCGCGCAGTCCATCGGTGAACCCGGCACGCAGCTGACCATGCGCACCTTCCATATCGGGGGGATCGCGCAGGGTGGCAGCCAGTCCTTCCAGGAAGCCAATGCGAGCGGCCGGATCGAGTTGCGCAATGCCCAGACCATCACCAATGCCGCAGGCGAGCTGATCGTCACGGCGCGGTCGATGCAGATCGCGATCATCGACGAAAACAATGTCGAGCGCGCGGTGTTCAAGCCCGGCTATGGCTCGAAGCTGTTTGTGTCAGAGGGCACAGAGGCCGAGCGCGGGCAGAAGCTGTTCGAATGGGATCCCTATACCCTGCCGATCATCGCGGAAACCTCTGGTCGTGCGCGCTTCGTCGATCTGGTGGCGGGCCTGTCGGTCCGGGACGAAACCGATGACGCCACAGGCATGACCCAGAAGATCGTCAGCGACTGGCGCTCGGTGCCCAAGGGCGGCGATCTGAAGCCGGAAATCATTCTGATGGATGGCGAAACCGGCGAACCTGTGCGCAATGAGCAGGGCAACCCTGTGACCTATCCGATGTCGGTGGATGCAATTCTGTCGGTCGAGGATGGGCAGGACATCGTGGCCGGTGACGTGGTCGCGCGTATTCCGCGTGAAGGTGCCAAGACCAAGGACATTACCGGGGGTCTGCCGCGTGTGGCCGAACTGTTCGAGGCGCGTCGTCCCAAGGATCACGCCATCATCTGCGAAACCGATGGCTATGTGCGCTTTGAAAAGGACTACAAGAACAAGCGCCGCATCAAGATCCAGCCGGTCGATGACACGTTGGAGCCGGTCGAGTATCTGGTCCCCAAGGGCAAGCATATCCCTGTGCAGGAAGGTGATTTCGTCCAGCGCGGCGACTACATCATGGATGGCAACCCCGCCCCCCATGACATTCTGCGCATCATGGGGATCGAGGCGCTTGCAAATTATCTGATCGACGAAGTGCAGGATGTCTACCGCCTGCAAGGCGTGAAGATCAACGACAAGCATATCGAGGTGATCGTGCGGCAGATGCTGCAGAAATGGGAGATCCTCGACAGTGGCGAAACCACGCTGCTGAAAGGCGAGCATGTCGACAAGGCAGAGTTTGACGAGGCCAATGAAAAGGCGCTGGCAATGGGCATGGAACCCGCCAAGGGCGAGCCGATCCTTTTGGGGATCACCAAGGCAAGCCTGCAGACGCGCAGCTTCATTTCGGCGGCGTCGTTCCAGGAAACCACGCGCGTGCTGACCGAGGCGTCGGTTCAGGGCAAGCGGGACCAGCTGGTCGGGCTGAAGGAAAACGTCATTGTGGGCCGTCTGATCCCGGCTGGCACGGGTGGGGTGATCAACAATGTCCGCCAGATTGCGGCAGATCGCGACCGCAAGGTGCTGGATGCCCGCCGCGCCGAGGCAGAGGCCGCTGCGGCGCTGGCTGCCCCGGAAGCAGCTACGCCCAGCGAGGCCGATATCGTCTTTGGCAACAAGCCCGAGCAATGATCTGAGCGCGCATCGCGTCTGATACAGGATCGAAAAGCCCCCCGGCGCCCTGCCGCGGGGGCTTTTCATTTGCTGCGTGCTCGGACAAGATCGGGCGTATCGAGCAAGAGGGATCACATGCCAGCCCCGGTTTCTGAACATATCATTGTCGTGATCCGGTTTTCCTATGTCGCCAGATCCGGTTTTCGCGTCAACAAGCTGTCCGAGCGCGAGGTACGCGCGCAGCTTTACGCCGATCAACGCCTGGCGCGGCGCTTTGCGATGTTCGAGGCGCTGACCCTGCCGTCGCTGCGCGCGCAAACCGATCAGGACTTCACCACCGTTGTCGTGATCGGTGACGATTTTCCTGCCGGCTGGCGCGCGCGGCTGGAGTCGCTTTTGCACAAGCTGGGTGATGGGCGTGTCGTGGCGCTGCCGCCACAGGGGAATTACGGCGCGACCAAGGCGGCGCTGACCAGTTGCCTGCATGACAGGGCGACGCATGTGGTGTCGATGCGGCTGGATGATGATGACGCGCTTGGGCGCAACTGCATTGCCGAAACCCGGCGCATCGTGCCCTTGCTGCATCAGATTTCGGGGCCGGGCAATCCGGCGGTCATTGCGTTCAACAAGGGGCTGTTTCTGGAAATGGGGCCAGAGCGCAACCAGCTATACGGGGTGGTTGAAAAATTGCCCCTTGGCATTGGCATGTCGATGGTGGCCCCGCGCGATGCGCGCCCCACGATTTTCTCGCTTGATCATCGGCAGGTGCATACGCGCTTCAACTGCTACACGGATGGTGTGAACACGCGCTTCATCCGCACTGTGCATCGCGACAATGACTCTGCCGGTTTTGCCTCTGGTCGACGGATTGATTTCTCGGATGCCGAGCTTGACAAGATCCTGACGAAGTCATTTCCATTTGCCCGGCCAGAGCTTTTGGCCCTGCGTCCGTGACGGGGGATACCCGCGATGGCCGCGGCAATATGGCTGCATCGGGCCTGCGCGCCCGCTGGATGTTGACAAGCCCCGCGACTCCCCCTATACGCGCGCCATCCGCTCTTGTCGGCCGACCAGTTCGGCATGGAGGGATCGCAGAATTTTAGTGGTCATGATCCGGGCACCACGCCCCGATCCTCTGGAATTCCACCGCGGCGACCCAGCTTGGGACGCAAGCGGTTTTGTGCGTTCTGCCAATCGGTGGGGTGCATGTCAGAAAGGGGCGCATCTGCGCCATGTAACACGGGTTGAAACGGGAAGAACCGGAATGCCAACGATCCAACAGCTGATCCGCAAGCCGCGGCAGCCTAAAATCAAGCGCTCGAAGTCGCAGCATCTGGAGCAGTGCCCCCAGAAACGTGGCGTTTGCACGCGCGTCTACACCACCACGCCGAAAAAGCCGAACTCGGCCATGCGGAAGGTTGCGAAAGTGCGCCTGACCAATGGTTATGAGGTCATCAGCTATATCCCCGGCGAAAAGCACAACCTGCAAGAGCACTCTGTCGTGCTGATCCGCGGGGGCCGGGTGAAAGACCTTCCCGGTGTGCGTTATCACATCCTGCGCGGTGTGCTTGACACTCAGGGCGTCAAGGACCGCAAGCAGCGCCGTTCGAAATATGGCGCCAAGCGTCCGAAGTAAGGAGAGCATCAGATGTCTCGTCGTCACGCTGCTGAAAAGCGCGAAATCCTGCCTGACGCCAAATTCGGCGACAAGGTGCTGTCGAAATTCATGAACAATCTGATGATCGACGGCAAGAAATCCGTCGCCGAATCGATCGTCTACAACGCGATGGACCGGGTCGAAAGCAAGCTCAAGCGCGCGCCCATCGAAGTGTTCCACGAAGCGCTGGACAACATCAAGCCGTCGGTCGAAGTGCGTTCGCGCCGCGTGGGTGGTGCCACCTATCAGGTGCCGGTCGAAGTGCGCCCGGAGCGCCGCGAGGCGCTGGCCATTCGCTGGCTGATCAAGGCTGCGCGCACCCGTAATGAAAACACGATGGAAGAGCGTCTTGCCGGTGAGCTGGTCGATGCTGTCAACTCGCGCGGGGCTGCCGTGAAAAAGCGCGAAGACACCCACAAGATGGCCGATGCCAACAAGGCATTCAGCCATTATCGCTGGTAATCTTCCGACCTACTGCAAGCCAAAGGATCAAAAGCTATGGCACGCGAATACCCTCTTGAGCGCTACCGCAATTTCGGGATCATGGCGCATATCGATGCTGGCAAGACCACCACGACAGAGCGCATCCTGTTCTATACCGGCAAGTCGCACAAGATTGGCGAAGTTCATGATGGCGCGGCCACGATGGACTGGATGGAGCAGGAGCAGGAGCGTGGCATCACGATCACCTCGGCGGCAACCACCACTTTCTGGGAAAAGACCATCGACGGCGCGACCCCGCTGAGCGAGAAGTATCGCTTCAACATCATCGACACGCCTGGCCATGTGGACTTCACCATTGAGGTCGAGCGTTCGCTGGCGGTGCTTGACGGCGCGATCTGTCTGCTCGATGGCAATGCCGGTGTTGAGCCCCAGACCGAAACCGTCTGGCGTCAGGCTGATCGCTACAAGGTGCCGCGGATCGTCTTCGTCAACAAAATGGACAAGATCGGTGCCGATTTCTTCAACTGCGTGAAGATGATCAAGGACCGCACCGGCGCGACCCCGCTGCCGGTTCAGCTTCCGATTGGGGCCGAGGACCAGCTTGAGGGCATCATCGACCTGATCGAGATGGAAGAATGGACCTGGAAGGGCGAGGATCTGGGCGCAAGCTGGACCCGCCAGCCGATCCGTGACGAGCTGAAGGATCAGGCCGAGGAATGGCGCAATACCATGATCGAGATCGTTGTCGAGCAGGATGACGATGTCATGGAGCAGTATCTAGAAGGCAATGAACCCGACAGCGACACCATCCGCCGTCTGGTCCGCAAGGGCACGCTGGCGCTGGATTTCGTGCCGGTCTGCACTGGCTCGGCCTTCAAGAACAAGGGCGTGCAGCCGCTGCTGAACGCCGTGATCGATTATCTGCCCGGCCCGCTGGATGTCCCTGCCTATATGGGCTTTGACCCCAAGGACGAAACCGAGACCCGCAATATCGCGCGCTCGGCCAAGGATGACGATCCGTTTGCCGCGCTGGCCTTCAAGATCATGAACGACCCGTTCGTCGGCTCGTTGACCTTTACGCGCGTTTATTCGGGTGTCGTCTCCAAGGGCGATCAGATCCTGAACTCGACCAAGGGCAAGAAAGAGCGCGTTGGCCGGATGATGATGATGCATTCGAACTCGCGCGAGGAAATCGATTGGGCGGCAGCAGGCGATATCATCGCGCTGGCCGGTCTGAAGGAAACCACGACCGGGGATACGCTGTGTGATCCGGCCAAGCCTGTGGTTCTGGAAACCATGACCTTCCCCGATCCGGTGATCGAGATCGCGGTCGAACCCAAGACCAAGAATGACCAGGAAAAGATGAGCCAGGGTCTGGCGCGTCTGGCGGCGGAAGACCCGTCCTTCCGTGTCGAAACCGATCTGGAGTCGGGGCAGACCATCATGAAGGGCATGGGCGAGCTGCATCTGGATATTCTGGTTGACCGCCTGAAGCGCGAATTCAAGGTCGAGGCAAATATCGGTGCGCCGCAAGTGGCTTACCGCGAAACCATCAGCCACAAGATCGAACACAGCTACACCCACAAGAAGCAATCCGGTGGGTCGGGCCAGTTCGCCGAGGTCAAGCTGGAAATTGCGCCGACCGAACCGGGCGAAGGCTACAGCTTTGAATCGCGCATCGTCGGCGGGGCCGTTCCGAAGGAATATGTCCCCGGTGTCGAAAAGGGCATCAAGTCGGTTATGGATAGCGGGCCGCTGGCGGGCTTCCCGGTGATCGATTTCAAGGTGGCGCTCCTGGACGGCAAGTTCCACGATGTCGACTCCTCGGTTCTGGCCTTTGAAATCGCGGCACGGATGTGCATGCGTGAAGGACTGAAAAAGGCCGGCGCAAAACTGCTGGAGCCGATGATGAAGGTCGAGGTCATCTCGCCCGAGGAGTATACCGGCTCGGTGATTGGCGATCTGACCTCGCGTCGTGGTCAGGTGACAGGGCAGGAACAGCGCGGCAATGCAATTGCCATCAACGCTTTTGTCCCGCTGGCCAACATGTTCGGCTATATCAACACGCTGCGTTCGATGTCGTCGGGTCGTGCGAACTTCACCATGCAGTTCGACCATTACGAACCGGTGCCGCAGAATGTCTCGGAAGAGATTCAGAAGAAATACGCCTGATCGGTGCGGCGGTGACACCCCGCCCTACCACAACCCGTAGGGTGGCGCTGTGCCACCGCACCCAACAAGACTGAGGAGAAGCCAAGATGGCAAAGCAAAAGTTTGAACGCAATAAACCGCATGTGAACGTTGGCACGATTG
>JAFIEF010000068.1 GCA_020832655.1 Paracoccaceae bacterium | reverse complement strand
TTCGCGAATCGTCAGCAGCCGCGCCCTCCGCCGACGCACCGGCTCCGGCCGCATCGGCCGTGGGCCAGCCCTGCCGCCCCCCCCCCCCCCCCCCCCGGGGGGGGCCACCCCCCCCGAACCAAAAGCATCAAAGCCCCGCCCGGCAGGGCGGGGCTTTACCTTCAGGTCAAACCGGGCAGGTCAAACCAGGCGTCAGCCGATTGCCGCCTGCTTCACTTCCTCATCGATATAGGGGACATACTGGGCGAAATTCGCCGCAAACATCGCCACCAGTTTCGCCGCCTGTGCATCATAGGCGGCGGGGTCTTCCCAGGTCCGGCGCGGGTCCAGCAGCACATCGGCGACATCGGGCACCGACACCGGCACGTCAAAGCCGAAATTCGCATCACGGCGGAATTCCGCGGTTTTCAGCGATCCGTCCAGCGCGGCGGTCAGCAGCGCGCGGGTGGCCTTGATCGGCATGCGCGAGCCGGTGCCATAGGCACCGCCGGTCCAGCCGGTATTGACCAGCCAGCATTCCGCGCCGAATTGCGCGATCTTCTGTTGCAGCAGCTTGCCATAGGCTTCGGGGCGGCGCGGCATGAAGGGCGCGCCAAAACAGGTCGAGAAGGTGGGCTGCGGCTCGGTCACGCCCTGTTCGGTGCCCGCCACTTTCGATGTGAAGCCCGACAGGAAGTGATACATTGCCTGCGCGGGCGTCAGCCGCGCGATGGGGGGCAGCACCCCGAAAGCATCGCAGGTCAGCATGATGATATTGCGCGGCACGCCGCCCAGCGAGGTTGCCGAGGCATTCGAGATCGCGTCGAGCGGATAGGCCACGCGGGTGTTTGCGGTCAGGCTGTCATCTTCGAAATCCAGCTCCAGCGTGTCGGGGTCATAGACCATGTTTTCCACCACCGAGGCAAACCGATGCGTGGTGGCATGAATTTCGGGTTCGGCCTCGGCGTCCAGATTGATGGTCTTGGCATAGCAGCCGCCTTCGAAATTGAAGATGCCGGTATCGGACCAGCCATGTTCGTCATCCCCGATCAGAATGCGCGAAGGGTCTGCCGACAGCGTCGTCTTGCCGGTGCCCGACAGGCCGAAGAACACTGCCGCATCATCGGGGTCGTCAATTGCGTGATTGGCCGAGCAATGCATCGGCATGATGCCTTTCCCCGGCAGCAGGTAGTTCAGCAATGTGAATACCGATTTCTTGTTCTCGCCGGCATAGGCGGTGTTGGCGATCAGGATCAGCTTGCGGTCGAAATTCAGCGCGATCACGGTTTCCGACCGGCAGCCATGACGGGCCGGGTCGGCCTTGAAGCTGGGGCAGTTGATGATGGTGAATTCCGGCACGAAACTGGCCAGTTCGCTGGCTTCGGGGCGGCGCAGCAGATGGCGGATGAACAGCCCGTGCCAGGCCAGTTCGGTGACGACACGCACATCCAGCCGGTGTTCGGGGTCCGCGCCACCATAAAGATCCTGCACGAAGACCTCGCGTCCTTGCAGATGCGCCAGCATGTCGGCATGCAGCAGGTCAAAGGCTTCGGGCTGCATCGGGGCGTTGTTTTCCCACCAGATCGTGTCTTCGACAGCAGGGGTGCGGACCACGAACTTGTCCTTGGGCGAGCGTCCGGTATGGGCACCAGTGGCCACCAGAAACGCGCCACCCAGCCCCAGATTGCCTTCGCCGCGTTTCAGCGCCGCTTCCACCAGCGCCGGTTCAAGCAGGTTGTAATGCGCCGCCGCAACACCAGTAATGCCTTGATCTTCCAACCTGTGCTTGGGGTTGACGCGAGGGTTCTTCATCATGCTGCTCCATCTGGCGCGATAACAGTCTAGGGCCGATGCCGGTCTCTTTGCGGCTGGTTGGGTGATGGGCAGCGCGGCTGCGCATCACGTCTGGACAGCCTATAACACCGCGACTGTGGCATTGGATAGGCGCGTTTGTCGCAGTTAGCGCAATCAGCTTCGCGTTAGCGCAACATTAATCCGGGCGTGGAAAAATCTGTTGCGGATTGGCACTGCCATTGCACGAATCACTCAGCCATCAACACCATGTTCAAGGTTTTTTATTGCTTCTTTCCCAAAATCGGGCAAATATGGCCAAAATAAGGCAAAATCGCCGGGTTAGAGCAGTCACAAGAAGGACAGGCACATGTCTAAGATCGCACTTGTCGATGATGATCGGAATATTCTGACATCAGTTTCCATCTGCCTGGAGGCAGAGGGTTTCGAGGTTGAAACCTATAATGACGGCCAGTCGGCGCTGGATGCGTTCAACCGCAAGATGCCGGATATGGCAGTGCTGGACATGAAGATGCCCCGCATGGACGGGATGGAGCTGTTGCAGCGTCTGCGCCAGAAGACGCAGATGCCGATCATCTTTCTGACCTCGAAGGATGATGAGATTGACGAGGTTCTGGGTCTGCGCATGGGTGCGGATGACTATGTCAAGAAGCCCTTTTCGCAGCGCCTTCTGGTCGAACGTATCCGCGCGCTTCTGCGCCGCAAGCAGGCGATCGAGACCGGCGAGGAAGGCACAGAGGATGCCAAGGTCATCGTGCGCGGCAATCTGGAAATGGACCCGCTGCGCCATTCGGTCAAATGGAAGGGGATGGATGTCACCCTGACCGTGACCGAATTTTTGCTGTTGCAGGCGCTGGCCCAGCGCCCCGGCGTGGTCAAGTCGCGCGACCAGTTGATGGATGTGGCCTATGATGATCAGGTCTATGTCGATGACCGCACCATTGACAGCCATATCAAGCGCCTGCGCAAGAAAATGCGCAGCGTCGATTCGGAATTCTCTTCTATCGAAACGCTTTACGGGATCGGCTATAAATATAACGAAGCCTGATGCCCCCGCTGGCGTGAGCAGTCGCAGGTGTGCATGTGAAAAGCCAACTCGCAGCGTCCAGAACCGACGTTGTCCTTGGGGATGACTGGGTCGGTCCTGGGGATGCCGTCGAATCCGAAGTGCGTGCCAGCCGTGCCCGGCGCGGTTTTCTAAGCATTTCCAACTCGCCCCTGGCGCGCAAGATTGTGTTGTTCAATCTTGTCGCATTGGTCATTCTGGTGACCAGCGTGCTGTTCACCAACCCGTTCCGTGACAGTCTGCTGCGCCAGCAGGAACAGACCTTGGGGCAATCCGCGCAGATCGTGGCCGATATCGTTGCCGCGGCTGGCGGGGTCGAGGCGTCGCGCGATGTTCTGGCGCAGCGCCTGACATTGGATCACCGTTTCGAACTGGTCATTCTGGGGACCGACGGGGCGGTGGCTATGCATCTGCGGGGCACCGAAAGCCCCGATGATCCGCAGGTTCTGGAACGCTCGACCGTGATCAGCGATCTGCTCAGTCGTATCTGGTCGGGGATGCAACTGGTGACAGGGGCCAGATTTGTCGAACAGACGCCGCCGGATTTCGATGCCGTGCTGGCTATGCTTTTCGCCGACAGCCAGCAGGGTTTGCGCGGCTCTCACACGCACCGGCAGGCCAATGACGATATGTGGATCGCCGCCAGCGCGCCGGTGCTGCGCAACACCACCTTCGGAGGGGCAGTGATCCTGCGCCGCGATGCGCAGGACACCGCAGCGATGATGCGCCATGACCGCGAACAGGTGTTGCAGTTCTTTCTGATCGCGCTTCTGGTGTCGGTGGGGCTAAGCTTTGTGCTGGCCTCGACCATTGCCAACCCGCTGGCCGATCTGGCCACCGCGGCAGAGCTGGGCAAGCGCCGCGACGGGCGGCGCACCCATGCCGGCCGGGTCCGCATTCCCGACCTGACCGGGCGGCCCGATGAAATCGGGGATCTGTCGCGCGCCATGCGGGGCATGGTCAGCGCGCTTTATGATCGGGTAGAGGCGAATGAACAATTCGCCGCCGATGTCGCGCATGAAATCAAGAACCCGCTGGCCTCGCTGCGTTCGGCGGTCGGGTCGTTGCGCATGGCCAAGCGCGAGGATCAGATCCAGCGCCTGCTGGATGTGATCGACCATGATGTGCGCAGGCTGGACCGGCTGGTGTCGGACACCTCGAATGCCTCGCGGCTGGATGCCGAACTGGTAAAGGAGCAGGAAGAAGAATTCGATCTGGTCAAGCTGCTGGACAATCTGTGCGAGCATCTGGGTCAGGAAGCCCTTGGAAAGGGGGTGGAGTTCATCAAGATGCTGCCCGAAGAACCGATCACCGTGACCGGGCTGGAAGGCCGCCTTGCGCAGGTTTTCGTCAATCTGATCAGCAATGCCATCTCTTTCTGCGAAGCGGGCGACGCGGTGCGCATCTGGGCGCGAAGGCGAAATGATCGCATTCTGGTCGTGGTTGAAGATACTGGCCCCGGCATTCCCGATACCGCGCTTCAGCGCGTGTTCAAGCGCTTCTATTCCGAGCGCCCGGTCAACCAGTTCGGCAATCATTCCGGGCTGGGGCTGGCGATTTCCAAGCAGATCGTTGACGCCCATAACGGCGTTATCTGGGCCGAGAATATTCGCATGCCCGATGCAGAGCCCGACAGCCCGCCGCTTGGCGCGCGCTTTGTCGTGGGCCTGCCGGCGTGAGCGGCGCTGAGTCAGAACACGCCACGCGGCTTCATGCCAGCACAGTTGCCTTCGCGCTGTCCGATGGCTGGCATGCGGTGCTGATCACCGGGCGGTCGGGGGCAGGAAAGTCTGAGCTTGCGCTGGAACTGATGGCGCAGGGCGCGCGGCTGGTGGCCGATGACCAGACCCTGCTGATGCGCGATGGTGCGGCGCTTGTCGCGTCTGCCCCTGACCGGATCAGGGGAATGATCGAAATGCGCGGGCTGGGGATCATGTCGGCGCAGACCATCGATTCAGCGCCCGTGGTTTTGCGCGTTGATCTGAACCAGATCGAAAGCGCGCGCCTGCCAGAGCTGCGCCACAGCGATATTCTGGGCGCCCGGATCGCGACATTGCACAGGGTCGAGAGCAGGGCTTTCCCCGCCGCGCTGCGACAATACATGCTGTCACGACACTGGCTGGAAGGGCGGGCATGACGATGCCGCAGGATGCGCAGGACAAGTCGGCGGTTGCAGGCGGTGCGCAAATGCGCGGCGCGGATGCACAGCGCCTGATCCTGATCACCGGCCCCGCCGGGGCAGGGCGCAGCACGGCATTGAAAGCGTTGGAGGATATCGGGTTCGAGGCCATCGACAATATGCCGTCATCGCTGATCCCGCGTCTGGTGAACACGCCGCTGCCTGCCCCGCTTGCGCTGGCCGTGGATGCACGCAACCGCGACTTCTCGGTCACGGCAATCATGACGCTGGCGACAAAGCTGTCGGCCATGCCGATGCTGGATTTCGAACTTGTCTATCTGGATTGTCCGGCTGATGTTCTGATCCGGCGGTTTTCCGAAACCCGCAGGCGGCACCCGCTGCGCCCCGACGAGCCGATCCGCGATGCGGTGGAACGCGAAATCCAGCTTCTGGCCCCGCTGCGCGCCCGCGCGGATGTGCTGATCGACACCGCGTCAATGACCCCGCATGATCTGCGCCAGCATCTGCATCATCTGTTCGACCGCGATGCCAAGGGGCGCATGTCGGTTCAGATACAGTCCTTTTCCTTCAAGCGCGGCATTCCCACCGGGGTTGATATGGTGTTTGACTGCCGCTTTCTGAACAACCCGCATTGGCACGATACGCTGCGCCCGCTGGATGGGCGCGATGCGCGCGTGGCGCAATTCATCGAGGATGACCCCAGATTCACGCCCTTCTTCGGGCGCGTTCGCGACATGGTTGAAAGCCTGCTTCCCGAATTCGCGCAAGAGGGGAAATCCTATCTGACAATAGCCCTTGGCTGTACCGGCGGGCGTCACAGATCGGTTGCAACCGCAGAAAAACTTGCGCAGGCTCTTGCGCAGACTGAATGGCGGGTGTCTAAACGACATCGTGAACTGGAACGCGTTTCGACCGAATGGGCGGCGCAACGCACTGAAAAGTAAGGTCTGGACGTGATCGGCATCGTGATCGTCGCACATGGTGGTCTGGCGCGCGAGTATCTCGCAGCGATCGAGCATGTCATTGGCAAGCAGCAGGGTATTCGCGCGATTTCCATCGAATACGACCATGACCGCGACACCAAGAAGACAGAGATTTCCGATGCCGCCGACGCTGTCGATGCCGGGCAGGGCGTTGTGGTGGTCACCGACATGTATGGCGGCTCGCCATCGAACCTGTCGCTGCCCGCCTGCGCCTCGCCCAATCGGCGTATCCTTTACGGGGCCAATCTGCCGATGCTGATCAAGCTGGCGAAATCGCGCGGCCTGTCAATGCAGGATGCGACCGATGCCGCGCTTGATGCCGGTCGAAAATACATAAACTCAATCGAAATCAGCAGTTGAAGCGCAAGATGGGATCAAGAAGACGGCATGGTTGAAGCAGAGCTGGAAATCATCAATGAAAAGGGGCTGCATGCACGGGCCTCTGCCAAGTTTGTTGAAGTCGTCGAAAGCTATGACGCATCGGCAGAAGTCAGCAAGGACGGGATGAATGTTCCGGGGGATTCGATCATGGGGTTGCTGATGCTGGCGGCGTCGCGCGGAACAACGATCCGCGTCACCGCGCAGGGACCACAAGCGCAAGAGATGATGGCGGCGCTGAAATCCCTGGTCGCTGATCGTTTCGGCGAAGGCATGTAAGCCGCGGGCGATCCGGGCCTTATTCGGGGCTGGTTTCGTGCAGCATGGTGGTGCGCAGCACCACGTCATGCAGCCCCTGCCGGTAAGGGCTGATCAGAATCATCGCGATGGACGCGATCTGCAACGGAAACACGGTCCACATCGCGGCATGAAGCGCGCTGTATCCCAGCGCGGTTGCGGCATCGGGGTGCTGGCCGTCCAGCGCGCGCCATTTCAGCGCGGTCAGCATCATCCCGAATGTAGCCCCGTAGCGTGCCAGCATGACCGTGCGATAGGCCACCGACACCGCCGCGAACAGAACCGGCAGGAAGAATGCGCCGACAAACAGCGTCAGAAGCACTGCCACAGCGGTCAGGGCTATGGTGACAACGACATCGATCAACCAGGCAAGCGCGCGCTTGATCGGCACATCGCGATAGAATTCGGGTTGCAGTTCGGGGTCGGGCAGGCTCATTCGACAAAATCCGCAAGCGTGGCACTGGCCAAAGAGATAAGCATTTGCGGGTCGATTGAAAAGACATGGCGCGGGGTGCCCGCCGCAGCCCAGACCAGATCGAATTCGGTCAGCCGCGGGTCGATCCAGGTGGGCGAGGGTGTCAGATGCGCGACCGGTGCGACCCCGCCAATGGCAAAGCCGGTTGTTGCGCGCACCAGATTGGCATCAGCCCGGCCCAGCGGTTCCTGCGCCAGCCCTGAGGCTTTCTCGGCGCAGATGCGGTTGCCCCCTGCGGTCAGAAACAGCCGGATCTGCCCCGATGCATCGCCTCGGAAGATGATCGATTTCACGATCTGGTCGATCTGGCAGCCACAAGCCGCAGCCGCCTGCTCGGCGGTGCGGGTCTCGCCCGCCTCGATGACCGTGTCTGCCAGACCGGCCTCTTGCAGAAAGCGCGTCACGCGTTTTAGGGATTTGCTCATACCTTATTCCAGACTGTCCAGCACTTGGCCCAGCGTGCCGATCAACTGGTCGATATGGGCTTTTTCGATGATCAGGGGTGGCGACATGGCGATGATATCGCCAGTGGTGCGGATCAGAACGCCCTTTTCATAGGCTTGCAGGAAGGCATTGAAGGCGCGTTGGGTTGGTGCCCCGGCAATGGGTTCCAGCTCGATCGCGCCGATCAGCCCCATATTGCGGATGTCGATGACATGGCGCTTGTCACGCAGCGAATGCACCGCTTCCTGCCAATAGGGGGCCAGTTCGGCGGCGCGCTCGAACAGCGCGTCCTCGCGATAGGTTTCCAGCGTTGCCAGCCCCGCCGCCGAGGCAATCGGGCTGCCGGAATAGGTGTAGCCGTGGAACAGCTCAATCATGTGTTCCGGGCCTTGCATGAAGGCGTCGTGAATGGCCGCGCTGGTCAGCACCGCGCCCATCGGGATGACGCCATTGGTCAGCCCCTTGGCACAGGTGATCATGTCCGGGGTGACGCCGAAATGATCTGCGCCAAAAGCGCTGCCAAGGCGGCCAAAGCCGGTGATTACCTCGTCAAAGATCAGCAATATGCCATGTTTGGCGGTGATCTCGCGCAGGCGCTGCAAATAACCCTTGGGCGGGATCAGCACGCCGGTCGAACCCGCCACGGGTTCGACGATCACAGCTGCGATGGTGTCCGCGCCGTGCAGTGCGACAATGCGTTCCAGATCATCGGCCAGATGTGCGCCATGTTCGGGCTGGCCCCTGGTCCACTGGTTTTTGGGGATATGGGTGTGTGGCAGATGGTCCACCCCGGCCAGCAAGGTGCCGAAATGGCGCCGGTTATTGACGATACCACCCACCGAGATGCCGCCGAAATTCACCCCGTGATAGCCGCGTTCGCGCCCGATCAGCCGGGTGCGCGCCGCGTCACCGCGCGCGCGGTGATAGGCCAGTGCGATCTTCAGCGCGGTTTCCACACTTTCCGAGCCGGAATTGGTGAAGAAGGCATGATCCATGCCTTCGGGGGCCATATCCACCAGCCGGTTGGCCAGTTCAAACGCTTTGGGGTGGCCCATTTGGAAGGCGGGGGCATAATCCAGCTCTGCCGCCTGGGCCTGGATGGCCTGAGTGATGCGCGGCTGGTTGTGACCCGCATTGCAGCACCACAGCCCCGCTGTGCCGTCCAGCACCTGCCGCCCGTCCGATGTGGTGTAGAACATCCCCTCGGCAGCAACCAGCATGCGCGGTGCTGCCTTGAACTGGCGATTGGCCGTGAACGGCATCCAGAAGGCGCGCAGATCATTGGGGGTAGGGCGGTCAAGGGCCATAAGACAGACTCCGGTTGAATTTGATCAAATGAGGCTATCATACTGGCCGCCCAAGACAAGGGGGACAAATCCAGGGGCCGGAAATGCAAAAGCCCCGGCGCGCGGGCCGGGGCTTTTCGTCACTTTCAATACATCACGCTGGGCAACCACAGTACCAATTGCGGGAACATGAACACGCAGATAACCGCCAGCATCTGTAACAGGACAAAGGGAATAACGCCCTTGTAGATATCGATGATCGTTACCTCCGGCGGGGCCACACCCTTCAGATAGAACAGCGAGAAGCCCACAGGAGGCGTCAGGAAGCTGGTTTGCAGCACCACTGCAAACAGCACGATGAACCAGATCTGGTCAAAGCCCAGCAGCACCACTACCGGCGCGACCAGCGGCAGCATGATCAGCGAGATCTCCAGCCAGTCCAGAAAGAAGCCCGCAAGGAAGGCAATGAACAGGATTGTCAGCACGACGCCCGACGGACCAAAGGGCAGGCTGCGCAGCGACTGGGTGATGAACTCATCCCCGCCCAGCTGGCGCATGACAACTGCGAACATGGTCGCGCCCAGAAAGATACCGAAGATGAAGGCCGTGGTCAGCGTGGTTTTCATGCCGACCTCGCGCAGCACGGCCCAACTCAGCCGCCCGTTCAGCGCCGCCAGCACCGTTGCCCCGAACGCACCCACGCCCGAGGCTTCGGTCGGCGTGGCAAACCCCAGGAAGATCGAGCCAAGCACAGCAAGGATCAGCAGCAGCGGCGGCACGACCGCGAGCAAGGTGTCGAAGATCAGCTTTGCCGTCACCGGCGGCAAGTCGGTAGGGGCCGGGGCCAGCGTCTTGAAGAAGGTCGCAGCCCCCATGATGTAGATGATATAGAACACCCCCAGCATCAGCCCCGGTATCAGCGCGCCCATGAACAGGTTGCCGACGGATACCGACATCTGGTCGGCCATGATGATGAGCATGATCGAGGGCGGGATCAGAATGCCCAGGGTGCCCGCCGAACACACGACGCCCGAGGCAAAGCCCTTGTTGTAGCCGTGTTGCAGCATGATCGGCATCGACAGAAGCGCCAGCAGCACCACCGATGCGCCCACAATCCCGGTAGAGGCCGCCAGCAGGATGCCGATCAGCACCACCCCCAGCGCCAGACCGCCGCGGAAGCGCCCGAAAAGCTGGATGAAATTCGACATCAGCTTTTCGGTCACGCCAGAGCGTTCCAGCATCAGCCCCATGAAGATGAACATCGGCAGCGCAACAAGGATCCAGTTCGACATCTGCGCCCAGATGCGCTGCACGAAAATGCTGAAGATGCGCATGTCGGTCAGGAAATAGGTGTCCCAGCCGAACATTTCGAAGCCATAGATAGCGATGAAGCTGAAGGCGATCGACACACCGGCCAGCGCCCAGGCAACGGGGATACCGGTAAAGATCAGCGCGATGAAAGAGATCAGCATCGCGATAACGAGGATTTCGTTGAGTTCCATCCCTTGTCCCTGTCCTGAAAAACCGCGCGTGGGCAGGCGGTTGGGGTGTTGCTTAAGAGACCCGCGCGCGCGGGAAGTTGAAGAGAAACGCGCAAACGCGCAGCAGCCGCGCGAAAGCAGCCAGCCCGATATAGGCGAAGGCCAGTACGATCACGCTCTTGATCATCCAGCGATTGGCCAGCCCGCCGGGCGCAGACGACCGCTCATTGCGATTATAGGACGCTTCGACAAAGGGGATGCCATAAGAAATGATGATCCATGACATCGGCAATATGATGGCGACAATCGCGAACAGTTCGATCCAGGCGCGGGTTGTCTGACGGAAACTCGCGGCCAGTACATCGACCCGCACATGGGCGTCATGCATCAGCGCGTAGCCGATCCCGAACATGAAGCCCACGGCATACATGTGCCACTGCACTTCCTCGA
>JAFIEF010000067.1 GCA_020832655.1 Paracoccaceae bacterium | reverse complement strand
AGCCCCAGACCACATCCATCGCGATGGCAATCAGGCACAGGCACAGCGTCATGCCAAGGATCTTGACCAGATTGGTTGAAATCAGCCCCAGCCCGAAACCTTCCGACAGGATGGTGACGCCCAGCGTGAACAGCCCCAGCAGCCCCATGAACCACAGAACCGAAGGGTTGTCCTGAAACAGCGTGCGGCGACGGGGGCGGGCAGCGGTCTTGCGCGGAATATCCATGACCTCAATCCCCTGCGGCGCGGCCCTTTAGGGCAACAATGCCCTTGGGCCGGAACTGGATGAACAGGATGATGAACAGCACCATATAGGTCTGCGCGGCCAGCGTGTTGCCGGGGTTGAACCATTCGATGCCCTTTTGCAGCGCGCCGATCAGGGTGGCCCCGGCCAGCGTGCCGAAGACCGAACCGACCCCGCCCACCACGACCGTCATGAAGCTTTGCACAATGTAGTTCGCGCCCATCTCAGAGGTGACCTGCGCCACCAGCCCGATGGACACGCCCGCCACCCCGGCAATGCCAGACCCCAGCCCGAAGGTCAGCATGTTGATGCGGTCGGGGTTGATACCCATGCTGGCTGCCATGCCGGGGTTTTGGGTAACGGCGCGCACCTCCAGCCCCAGGCGGGTACGGTTCAGGATGAACAGCAGGATCAGCAGAAAGGCCAGCGCCATCACGAAAATCGCCACCCGGATGGTCGATACCGACACCAGATCATTCAGGGCAATCGACCCCGCCAGCCAGTCGGGCGACGTCAGCGGCCGCGCCTGCGTGCCAAAGATGTTCTTGGCCAGTTGCTGAAGCGCAATGGAAATGCCGAATGTTGCCAGCAGGGTTTCCAGCGGGCGGGAATAAAGATGGCGGATGACCGTCCGCTCCATCGCCACCCCGGCGGCAAAGGTCACAAGAAAGGCCAGCGGCAGCGCGACAATCAGAGATGTGGTGTAATTCGGGATCATGGTCTGCACGACATAGCCGGTATAGGCGCCCATCATGATAAACTCGCCATGCGCCATATTGATCACCCGCATCACGCCAAAGGTGATGGCCAACCCGATTGCGGCCAGAAAGAAGATCGAGGCCAGCGACAGCGCGTCGATAGAAAGGCTCAGGAACTGCCACAGCGAAATGGCCGTGCGCGTGCTGTCCAGCGCCGCGCGGGCTGCATCGGTCACGGCGGGGTCAGGTTCCAGATACTGATCGAAGAACACATATTCCGCGACTGCCGCTTCGATATCGGCTTGCGTGACCAATGGCGGCACGCTGCCCGCCGCTTCCAGCGCGCGATAGGTGGCGCGGCGCATCTCATCGGTGTGAAGCTGATGAACGGGGATGCCACCCACCTCGCCATCGACGACATTGGCACGCAGCGCGTCGCGGATGGCATTGCGGCCCGGCCGCGGCGGCGCAAGACCGGCATCGGACAGCCGCTGATAAGCAGCAAGCAGGTCAATATCCTGGCCCGGAACGCGGATGCGCGCGACATTGCTGCCTGCGGGGATTTCAGGCGCCAATTCGGCGCTGGTGGCGAGGATCTGGTTCAGCGCGCGCCGTGCTTCGGTGCTGATGTCACCGCGCAACCCCTCTATCGCGGCCACGCGGATCGCGCTGTCGGTGGCAAAGCGGGCATTCAGAAGGTCCAGAAGCCGGGCCATGCGGGTGGCAATCGCGGCCTGTTCCTCGGCCTCCAGCGCGGCTTCCAGCAAAGGTATCTGCTCTGGGTCGGGGCTGCGGGCAATCGCGGCAAGCGCCGCGCTGCGGCGCGCGGGATCGGGGTTGAGCAATTCGAAGCTGACCATCGCGGCCTCGATCTCGCGCCGAACCCCGGCATTGACGCGGATCTGGTTGACATCGCGGGTGGTGACTTCGGCGATGTCCGCGTCTGTATCGATATCGATCAGGATCAGACTGCGCGCCGCGCCTTCGCGGCCATAGAAGAACAGCCCGTCCTCGGGGCGTTCATAAACCTCTCTGGCGGCCCAGCGGTTCAGGAAGGTCGTGGTGCCGGGGGCGTCAGCCTGTTGCAGCGCGTCCAGCACTTCGGCGACGCGCGCGCGCGACGGGCTGGCAACGATCTGCTGCATGGATTGCAGCAGATCCTGCAACGGGGTTTCTGTCTGCGCGGCAAGCGGCGCGGGCCGCAACAGCAGCGGGACAGTCAGACAGGCGACAAGGATCAGGAACCAGGGCGGGCGCGGCATGGGCTGGGGCTTTCGGCAAGACAGTGGCAGGGGGACCACAGCCCCCCTGCCCGGTTGTTGTCAGTAGTTCGATGTCAACTGCACACAGCTTTCGGTGGCCGTGTCATACATGCCGCAGCCCAGAACCTGCCAGTCGCTGGTCAGCGTGGCGCTTTCTTCTAGGAAGGGCGACCATGCCTCGCCCGGAACCTCGTCGGTCTGGCTGATGATATCGAACTGGCCATCGGCGCGGATCTCGCCGATCAGCACGGGTTTCGACAGGTGATGATTGGTGTTCATCACAGCCATGCCGCCGGTCAGGTTGGGGAATTCCTGGCCCCACATGGCTTCACGCACTGCATCAACATCCGTGGTGCCCGCAGCCTCTACCGCATTCACCCACATGTTGAAGCCGATATAATGGGCTTCCATCGGATCGTTGGTCACACGGGCTTCATCGCCGATGAACTCATGCCAGGCGGCGATGAACTCTTCATTGGCCTCGGTATCGGCAGACATGAAGTAGTTCCACGCCGCCAGATGGCCGACCAGACGCGAGGTATCAAGGCCCGAAAGCTCTTCCTCGCCGACCGAGAAGGCAACCACGGGGATGTCATCGGCGCTGACCCCTTGTGCGGCAAGCTCTGTATAGAAGCCGATATTCGCATCGCCATTGATGGTTGAAATCACACCAACCTGCTTGCCGCCCGCGCCCAGCGCAATCACGTCAGAGACAATGGTTGACCAGTCGGCATGGCCGAAGGGGGTGTAGTTGACGAAGATATCTTCGGCGGCGATGCCCTTGTCCAGAAGATAGGCTTCCAGAATGGCATTGGTGGTGCGGGGATAGACATAGTCGGTGCCCAGCAGCGCGAAGCTTTCAACGCCCAGTTCTTCAAGGAAATAGTCAACAGCGGGGATGGCCTGCTGATTGGGCGCAGCACCTGTGTAGAACACATTGCGCGAGCTTTCCTGCCCTTCATACTGAACCGGATAGAAGAACAGACCATTCAGTTCCTCCAGCACCGGCAGAAGTGCCTTGCGCGACACCGAAGTCCAGGCGCCGAAGATCACATCGACTTCGTTAACGGTCAGAAGCTGGCGGGTAAGCTCGGCGAATAGTGGCCAGTCAGAGGCCGGATCAACGACAACCGCTTCCAACTCGCAGCCCAGCACGCCGCCCTTGGCGTTCTGCTGGTCAATCAGCATCAGCATCACGTCGCGCAATGTGGTTTCGGAAATCGCCATGCTGCCCGACAGCGAATGCAGCACGCCCACCTGAATCGGGCAATCAGCAAGTGCAGGGGCCGCGGCAAGCAACGTCGTGGCAGCGACAGTGGAAAGCAGAGATTTTTTAACCATGCGGTGCATCCTCCTTTGATGCGACTGCATTGGGAAGGACGGGCGCGGCTTGACCTGGACCACTGCGCGCCCCATATCCTTCTCGCAGCAGCGAGCCTGTTGCGCATGTCCGGCGGGCAGCATCTGCCAGGATCAGTCCGTCGGGCATGCATCTGATCACGATAATCAGCACGTGCTGTATTTCGCCGCGCATGGCCGGTTACAATCAAAGACCGGGCCGGGCGCGCGCAGCGCATGGGTTTCGGGCGGGATTGCCGCTTATTTGGGCAACCCCGCTTCTGTTTGCTGCTAATTTGCGCTGCATGTAGCATGCATGCTGTCGGCGCATTGCCCGAAGCATGGGGCATCACGCTGCGGCGGCCCGCGGATGATACGGGGGCATGACACGGCATGACGAAATAATTCAGGACTGGGGCACCCCTGCCGCCAGTTCCGGCAGTCGGGGCGCCGGGGTGATCAGCCGAACCGGCCGGTCACATAGTCATTGGTGCGCGTTTTTTGCGGGTTGGTGAAGATCGTGTCGGTATCGCCATATTCGATCAGCCGACCCAGATACATGAAGGCAGTGTTGTCCGAAACCCGCGCTGCCTGCGCCATCGAATGCGTGACCATCACGATGGAATAGCTGCCCTTCAGCTCTTCGATCAGTTCCTCGATCCGGGCAGTGGCAATCGGGTCAAGCGCAGAGCAGGGTTCATCCATCAGCAGCACTTCCGGGTCAGAGGCAATGGCCCGAGCGATACACAGGCGCTGTTGCTGGCCGCCAGACAGCCCCAATGCGCTTTCGTTCAGGCGATCCTTGGCCTCTTTCCAAAGCGCCGCCTTGCTCAGCGCATGTTCGACTGTGTCATCAAGGATCGACTTCTTGGTCACCCCGTCCACGCGCAGCGGATAGGTGATGTTGTCATAGATCGACATCGCGAAGGGGTTGGGCTTTTGGAACACCATGCCCATGCGTTTGCGCAGCGCGATCACATCGACGCCTCTGGCGTAGATGTCGAACCCGTCAACAGTGATCTGGCCTTCGATCCTCAGCCCGTCCACCAGATCATTCATCCGGTTCAGACACCGCAGCAAGGTGGATTTGCCGCAGCCCGACGGGCCGATCAGCGCTGTCACCTGCCCTTTCTGGATTTCCAGATTGTTGTTGAACAGCGCCTGGGTGTCACCATACCACAGGTTGAAATCCTTGATCTCCAGCGCCGGGCCTTCGCTGGATTTCTTGACGTGATAGGCGGTCGGTTCAAATTCGAGTGTTTCGCTCATGGGTCTAACTCAGAACTGGCCGGTCGCGTATTTGCGCTTCAGGCGGTTGCGGATGATGATGGCAGTGGCATTCATGGTGACAATCAGCGCCAGCAGCAGCAGCGTGGTGACAAAGACCATCGGCTTGCCTGCTTCCGAGTTGCGCGACTGGAAGCCCACATCGAAGATATGAAAGCCCAGATGCATGAAGCTGCGATCAAGGTGGATGAAGGGGTAGAACGTGTCAATCGGCAGGGCGGGGGCCAGCTTGACCACACCCACCAGCATCAGCGGCGCCACTTCGCCCGCACCGCGCGCCATCGCCAGGATCATCCCCGTCATGATGCCCGGCAGCGCCTTGGGCAGCACGACATAGCGGATGGTCTGCCATTTCGACGCGCCGCAGGCCAGCGAGCCTTCGCGCATCGAACGCGGCACGGCGGCAAGTGCTTCTTCGGTGGCCACGATCACCACCGGCACGGTCAGCAACGCCAGCGTCAGCGATGCCCACAGGATACCGCCCTTGCCGAAGGTCGGGTTGGGCAGGTTTTCGGGGTAGAATAGCTGGTCAATCGTGCCGCCCATTGTGTAGGCGAAGAAGCCCAGACCAAACACACCGTAAACAATACTGGGAACACCGGCCAGATTGTTGACCGAAATGCGAACAATAGAGGTGATCCGCCCCTGTTTGGCATATTCGCGCAGATATAGCGCCGTGATCACCCCGAAAGGCGCCACGAAAACAACCATCAGCAGCGTCATCGCCACGGTGCCGAAAATCGCGGGCAACACGCCGCCTTGCGTGTTGGCCTCTCGCGGTTCGGCCGAGACGAATTCCCACCAGCGCGACACATAAATGCCGAGCTTGTCGAAGAAGCCGATAGCGTTAGCGGGATAATAGCGCACGATCTGGCTGATTTCCGGGGCAATCTGGCGGCCGCCGACCTCTTCCAGCGTAACAGTATAGCGCCGGTCGGTGCTGCGGATTTCATTCACACGCGCCTGCAACTCCTGAAATTCGGCCTGCAATTCGGCGATGCGCGCCTGTGACTCGGCCACGACTGGCGCGGCGCCATCCTCGCCCATGCGCAGCACAGCGCGGCGCTGGTTCAGACGCTCGCGTTCGATCTGAAAATTCAGCCCGCCAATCTCGCGGCGCTCCAGATTGCGTATTTCGGTGAACCGCTCGCGCGCCGCGCGCTGTTCGCGCCGCAGCACTGCGGGGTCATACGCCATTTCCTGGCCGTCAATGGTCATGCTGGCAATGCGACCGACGAACACGCCCCAAGTCTGGCGTTCGAAATAGTAGAAATCCTCGGGCTGCGTGATATTGGCGGTTTCGAAATCCGCGACCCACTGAAAATCATCGCCATAAAGGTCGAAATTCGCAGTCTGGTACAGGGTGCGATAGGCGAAGCCGTCATTGGCCTCGACCTCGGCGCGCTGATCTTCGGTCAGGCGCGGCAGATCGGGGCGGAAGATCGTGCCGCGCCGTTCAACCCCCGCAATCACGCTGCCATCGGTCAGCTCTACCTGGTCGATGGGTTTGGGCCAGAAGGTCGTGGCCCCGTTATACAGCACCACCATCAGGAAAAGCGCAATCATGATGATGCCCAGCGCCAGCGCGCCGCCAAACCCCCAAAGCGCGGGTTCACCCAATGCCGAAAGATCGGCCGAATAGCGGCGGCGCGCACGCGGTGCGATGGTATCTTTCGTGGCGACGGCGGCCACCCCGGCGGCACCGGATGCGGGTGGGAGTTGTTGGTTATAGCTGGTCATGTCTGTTCCCAAGCCCCGAAATTACAGATTGAAGGCACGCTTGCGAAAGCGCTGGCGGATCAGCTCCGCGCCTGTGTTGATGACAAAGGTCATGATAAAGAGCGTCAGCGCAGCCAGGAACAGCACGCGGTAATTTGTGCCATCCTTAACCGCCTCTGGCAGTTCGATCGCGATATTGGCCGAAAGCGTGCGCAGCCCCGAAAAGATGTTCCACTCCATGATCGGCGTATTGCCCGCAGCCATCACCACGATCATGGTTTCGCCCACCGCGCGCCCCATTCCCATCATCACCGCCGAGAACACGCCCGAAGCGGCAGTCGGCAACACCACCCAGCGCGCGGTCTGCCACGGTGTTGCCCCGCAAGCCAGCGAGGCCGCGCGCAGATGGCCGGGCACCGAATTCAGCGCGTCTTCGGCCAGCGTGTAGATATTGGGGATGACAGCAAAGGCCATGATGAAGCCCACCACCAGCGCGTTGCGTTGCTGATAGCTGTCTATGAAGCTGCCGCGCGGGTCATAGCCGATCATCGTCAGCAGTGATGCCACCGCAAAGGACAACACCATCGCGATTGCCAGCAGCGCCATCCAGCGGCCCGCATCGACCATCCCCGCACGCGAACGATTCATGCCGGAAATAATGTCGCGGTAGTGGTGCCCGAATTGCTTGCGAAAACCCCAGGCGGCCAGGAAATAGCTTAGCGGCAGCAGGATCAGGAACATGAACGGCGTGCCTGTGCCAATGCGCCCCGTCGTCCATTGCTTGAAATCGCCATAGAACAAAGCCTGCTCCAGCGGGACACCAAGCCGCGCGGCGATCCATGCAGTCAGAAGGATCGACATACCCATCAGCACGAATTTCGGAAAACCGTCATATTTCAGCGCGGTCTGCGCGGGCAGGGACTGCCAGGCGAAGGCACCGATCATCAGCCCCATCGGCAGCGCGAAGAAGCCCAGCAGCACCGCGCCGATCCATTCCTCGACCAGCGGGGCCAGCACCAGCGCGGCAATGAAGCCCAGAACCACCGTGGGCAGCGATTCCATCATCTCCATCATCGGCTTCACGGTGCCGCGCACGCGCTTGTCCACGAATTCCGACGTGTAGATCGCAGCCATCAGCGCAATCGGTACGGCAAAGATCATCGCATAGAACGCAGCCTTGAACGTGCCGAAGATCAGGGGCACAAGCGAATATTTCGGCTCTGCCAGATCGGTGCCGGCGGTGGATTGCCAGACATAGCTCGGCTCCATATAGCCTTCATACCAGATCTTGCCGAACAGCACCCCCAGCGTGACTTCGGGGTGGCGCTGGGTGTATTGCCAGGCTTCGACCTCGCCGCCCTGGCTGACCAGCATCACCCCGTTCGAGCGCGGAAAGATCATGCCGCTGGAATCGGTTGTCACATCGCCCGAGCGCGCCAGTTGAAACAGCACCTGATCAGAGGTCGAATGATAGACCCAGACATTGCCTTGCGTATCGATGGCGACAAATTCCTTCTGACGCTGCGCTTCAGAGAGATCGACAATGGACGCGGGCATCGGCGCATGGGTGCGGGCGCGCACCAGTTCGCGGCCATCAGTCGTCTCGCTCGTGCCGGTTTGAAGGCGGAAAAACGCGTTCAGCCCGCCATCTTCCGTGCCGACAATCAGGGTCTCTTCGCCCGAAAGAAAGGTCATCGCGGTCACCGCAACCCCTTCATCGGCCACACGCCGCGTTTCGGCCAGCGACGGATTGTTCATGTCCCGCAGGTCATAGCGGAAGACATAGCCGTCATCGCTGGCCACAATGGCGCGATCCCCCGTGCCCGACAGCAGCAGACTTGTCACTGTCGCATCCGGTGCCAAGCCTGCCAGCGGCGGCAAATCTGTGGTGGTGGTCGTGACCGTTTCCTGCCCGGTCATCATGTTGATCTGCACACGCGACTGGCTGACCCGCACCTGATTGTCGGCGTCAACCGTGGCGAAAGCAATTGTCGGGCGCTCGCGCGTGCCGCCGATGCGATAATCGATCGCGATGATCGGCAGGTCTGAAATCTGCTGCCCTTCGCCAAGCTCAATCACGCTCGACAGCGTTCTGAAATCGCCTGTGCCAACTTCGGTGAAGACGCGCCCATCCAGCATACGGTCGCGCGCATCAATCTCGATCAACCCGCCTGGCATGTTGCGCCGCGCTGTCGTTTCGGTCTGAACCCCAAGCGTGGCAAACCGGACAACCCCGTCATCGAAGCCAAAGGCCACGCGGTCGCGCTGCAAGGTGCCGGCAACCGCCGTCACCCCGGCCCCGCGAAAATCCCACTGCTCGCGCGAAACTTCCGTGCCGGTGGGGATATGATAGGTAATCACCCGCCCTTCGGCGGCTACTGCAATGCCCAGGGTCTGAAACTCGTCGCCATTGATCCAGATGACGTCCTGTTCGGTATCAAGCTGGTAGCGGACATTGCCCTGCAACTCGCCGCCTGCCATCAGCGGCATGACCACGCGGAACAGGAATACCATGATCCCCAGAACCGCAACGATCACCATCAGCCCGCCAACGGTGATGACCCCTTGCGCGATATTCTCGCCCAGTTTGACACTGGTGCGGGTCGTCATCCGCCGTTGCCGTGCCGCAATGCCGCGTTCGCTGGTGGTCGGGGCGCTGTCACTCATATTGCGTGTCCATCAGGAAAATATGCAAAAGAGATGGGGCGGTGCTGGCCGCCCCATCCGCTCTGGGCAAGTGCTCAGTTCAGGCCGAAAGCTTCCAGATCCTGCTCGGCGATGAAGTTCACCAGCGGGAAGAAACCTGCGCGCACAACGTCCTGCTGGCCCTGCTGGCTGTAGACATAGCGCACAAATTCGGCGCG
The DNA here is from genome assembly GCA_020832655.1 of Paracoccaceae bacterium. Lineage (GTDB taxonomy): Bacteria > Pseudomonadota > Alphaproteobacteria > Rhodobacterales > Rhodobacteraceae > Roseinatronobacter. Next base: position 1,493 of record JAFIEF010000067.1, on the reverse strand, counting down.
CAGCGGTTCCAGTTCGGCATTCGGGTCCACGTTCATGTAGATATACAGGAAGCGTGCAATCGGGTAGTTGCCCGAAGCTGCATCTTCTGCGACCGGCGAGTAGCAATTGCCGTCCGCGCCACGAATATCAATGGCCTTCACGTCTGCTGTGCCGTAACCAACACCCGAATAACCGATACCATTGATGTCGGCGGCAACGCCCTGGATCACGGTCGAGGAACCGGGCTGCTCGCGCACTTCCGCGCTGTAATCGCCGCCGAACAGCGCCACTTCGCGGAAATAGCCATAGGTGCCCGAGGCCGAGTTGCGACCATACATGGCAACAGGGCGGTCTGCCCATTCGCCGGTCAGGCCAACCTGACCCCAGGTGGTGATGGCCTCATCCGCACCGCCAGCGCGGGTGGAGGAGAAGATCGCATCGACTTCCTGCATGCTCAGGCATTCGACCGGGTTGTCGCGGTGCACGAACACGCCCAGCGCGTCAATCGCGCCGCGCATCGGCAGCGGCTCATAGCCGTAGCGGGCTTCAAATTCCTCGATTTCAGTGCCGCGCATCGGGCGCGACATCGGGCCGAACTGGGCAGTGCCTTCGACCAGAGCGGGCGGAGCGGTGCCCGAGCCAGCGCCCTGAATCTGCACTGCGACATTCGGATAGAAGCTGCGGAAGCCTTCGGACCACAGCGTCATCAGGTTGTTTAGCGTATCCGACCCGATCGAGGTCAGATTGCCCGAAACCCCCGATGCTGCTTCATAAACAGGCAGGTTCGGGTCGATGTTCTGGGCCTGGCCAGCACCAGCGGCCAGGGCCAGTGCCGATGCGGTCAGCGAAAGCTTGAGGGAACTGCGCATGAAACGCTCCTGTGGTTTGCGCCCTGTCGGGCCGTTTCGATGAGTCGCTGGATAAAGACCCGACATGACAGGATCATGACAGTTGGCCGCACCCGTCGATGCGGGTGCAGACCATGAACTTTCGGGGGTGTGGGATACAGCGCCAAGCACCATTGCGCATGGTGGCCTCCGGGCACAGGGAGCCCGGCAGCATTGGCATGTTTCATGAAGCCGATGCAGGCGCGGTCCAGATGCGGGCAGAAACCGGGCGATCCGGATTTCTGATTGTCAGATCGCCATGATGCCACGCGACGACGCAGGATGGCATCATGCCCAACGCACGCAGGCCACGCGGGGGGCGCGCGCGCCTGCTTGGCGCCGCCCCTGTCGCGCACCATATTGACGCGCGGATAGCCCTGTCGGGGTGAAGCGGCGATGCGTTGACGCGCCGCGCATCGGTGTCACGCCCTCAAGGCCAGCACCTGCTGGCCTCAAGCCTGGTTGTCACAGCCCGTGATCGCTTGATCAGTCCACGAAGGCTTTTTCGACGACATATTCTGCCGGGTCGGAATTGGCGCCTTCGCGCAGGCCGGCCTGTTCGAGGATCTTCTTCACATCCAGATTGAACGCCAGTGACCCGCAGACCATTGCGCGGTCAACCGCCG
>JAFIEF010000066.1 GCA_020832655.1 Paracoccaceae bacterium | reverse complement strand
CCCCCCCCCCCCCCCCCCCCCCCCCCCCCCCCCCCCCCCCCCCCCCCCCCGGGGGGGCTGTGGGGCCTGCCACAGGCAGGGCAGAAGGCGCAACCCCTCTGGCGCTGATCAGCAAATCAGCCGCTCAGGCTTGCAACCCGATCGGGCAGCTCACGCCGGTTCCGCCAATGCCGCAATAGCCGGCCGGGTTCTTGTGCAGATATTGCTGGTGATAGTCTTCGGCGTAGTAGAATTCCGGCGCGGGCACGATTTCGGTGGTGATTGCGCCGTATCCTGCCTGCGCCAGCCTTGCGGCATAGGCGTTGCGGCTGGCTGTCGCGGCGGCAAGCTGGGCGTCATCACAGGCATAGATGGCAGAACGATACTGCGTGCCGCGATCATTGCCCTGGCGCATGCCTTGCGTGGGGTCATGCCCTTCCCAGAAGCGCGCCAGAAGCTGGTCATAGCTGATGCGGGCAGGGTCGAAGATGACCCGCACGACTTCCGCATGGCCGGTCTGGCCAGAGCAGACTTCCTGATAGGTCGGGTTCGGGGTATAGCCACCGGCATAGCCCACCATTGTCAGCCACACGCCTTCGGTCTGCCAGAAGATGCGTTCCACCCCCCAGAAGCACCCCATGCCGAACACGGCTTCGGCCATGCCGTCGGGCAGGGCCGCTTTCAGCGGGCGGCCCCAGATCGCATGGGTGTCGGCAGTGGAGATCGGATCGGGGCGGCCCGGAAGTGCCTGATCGGGGGTGATCATGGCGGGTTTGGAAGCGGCGAAAATCTCGAACATGGGTGATGTCCTCTGGCGATCAGGGGCAGTCTGGCCCGCATTGGTTGAAAATCTAAGCTGCGCGCGCGCCGGATCAAGCGCGCAGCCCATCACCGCGTCTTGCGAAAGCGCGGCTCGGTGCGGTTGATCAGGCGGCGGATATTGTCGCGGTGGCGGTAAAAGACGAAGATCTTCATTACCACCAGCAGCGCCACCACCGGCATATGGCCCAGAAGCGCGGCATAGATCGAACTGAAGCCGCAAGCGACCAGCGCCGAAAGTGACGAATAGCGGCTGAGTTTGAAGGTTGCGATCCATGTCGCGCAGGTCAGCAGCCCCACGGGCCAGGCAATCGCCAGCGTCACGCCCAGAAAGGTGGCCACCCCCTTGCCGCCCTGAAAGCGCAGATAGACCGGGTAGAGATGGCCCAGAAACGCCGCCAGCCCGGCGATCTGCGCGCCATCAACGCCGAATATCGCCCAGGCCGCCAGCACCGCCACTGCCCCCTTGCCGGCATCGAGCAGGAAGGTCAGCGCGCCTGCAAGCTTGTTGCCGGTGCGCATGACATTGGTGGCCCCGGTATTGCCAGAGCCGATCTCGCGCAGATCGCCCAGCCCCATCAGCCGCGCCAGCACCACGCCGAAGGGGATAGCGCCCAGCGCATAGGCGGCCAGCGCGACCAGCGCCAGCATCGGCAAGGGGGTGACGATATCGGGCATCAGCCCTGCCCTTCATGGTGGTAGATGCGCGCACCGCCGACCCAGCTTGCCAGCACCCGCCCTTCCATCCGCGCCCCGTCAAAGGGGGTGTTTCTGGATTTCGATTGCAGCGCGAAGCGGTCCAGCACGAAGGGCGCATCGGGGTCGAACAGCACCAGATCAGCCGGTGCGCCGCTGGCCAGCCGCCCGCAATCGAGGCCCAGACGCTGCGCCGGATTGAGCGACAGTGCGCGCCAGATCGCGGGCAGCGCCAGCCCTTCGGAATGGTAAAGCCGCATCGCGGCGGGCAGCAGGGTTTGCAGCCCCACCGCGCCTGCGGCGGCTTCTTCGAAGGGCAGGCGCTTGGATTCCTCGTCCTGCGGCGTGTGCATCGAACAGATCACATCGATCAGCCCGTCGCCCACCGCCTGCACCATTGCGCGGCGGTCATCCTCGCTGCGCAGGGGCGGGGTGAATTTGAAGAAGGTGCGGTAATCGCCCAGATCGAGATCATTCAGCGTCAGATGGTGGATCGAGATGCCTGCGGTGACATCCAGCCCGTTGGCCTTGGCGCGTTCCAGCGCGGGCAGGCTGCGCGCGCAGGTGATCTGGTCGGCGTGGTAGCGCGCGCCGGTCATTTCCACCAGCCCCATATCGCGGTCAAACCCCATGCGTTCTGCCATTGGCGACACCGCTGGCAGCCCGCGCAAGGACGCGAATTTGCCGCTGGTCGCGCAAGCCCCCGCCGACAACCCCGGATCCTGCGGGTGGCCGATGATCAGCGCGCCAAGCCCTTTGGCATAGGCCATGCAGCGCGCCAGAAGCCTGGTGTTGCCGACCACGCGGTCGCCATCGGTGAAGGCCACGGCGCCTGCATCCAGCAGCAGGCCGATTTCCGACATCTCGCGCCCCGCGCGCCCGCGCGTCAGCGCCGCCATTGCGCGGATATTGACCGGCGTGCGCGCTGTTGCGCGGCGGGTGACATATTCCAGCACTTCGGGGGTGTCGATGGCCGGGTCGGTGTCAGGGCGCATGATGATCGTGGTGACACCGCCGCGCGCCGCCGCCAGCCCGGCGGTGCGCAGGCTTTCCTTGTGCTGCGCGCCGGGTTCGCCCACCTGCACGCCCAGATCGACAATGCCGGGGGCCAGACATTTGCCCCCGCAATCGACCGCTTCGGCCCCGTCGGGGCAGGGGCCGTCGCGTTCGGTGATCTGCCCGCCCTGCACCAGCAGCGTGCCGATGCTGTCGGTTCCGGTTTCCGGGTCGATCAGGCGGGCATTGTGAAACCAGATGCTCATGCTGTGGTCCTGTTGGCTGCAATCGTGTCGCGCAGAAGCCGGGCGACAGCGGGCGGGTTGACCAGATTGACAAGGCGTATCTTCTGCCCGCCTGCATGGATGGTGATCGAGGTAAGCCAGACCCGCAGCCGCGCGATGCGCGCCAGTTCCAGCGCGCCATCCTGCCCCAGAATCAGCCGCCGATTGGTCAGCAGATAGGGCACAGGGCGTGTAAACAGCCGCTGATAAAGCAGTGGGCCGAACAGAAAGGCAAAGGTCAGCGCCATCCCGCCCCCCAGCCCTTGCAGCGGGCGCTCATGGATCAGGTCGATCACGATAAGCAGCACCACGACAGCGCCAATTCCCAGCATCGCCGCCACCGCTTCGCGCAGGAATTTCACCTCGCGGTCCTGTTGGATCAGCGCCTGGGTGGTTTCACCAGCCAGCAGCGAGATATGATCGGGCGCATCGCCTGCCATTCACGCCCCCTTGCGCAGGGCGCGCTTGTCGCGCGCGGCCTCGATCTCTGCCACCAGCGCTTCGGCATTTGCGACATGCTTGATCAGATGCTTGTCGCCGCCTTTGGTGATCAGCTGGATATCGCCAAACAACCGGCGCACCTTTTCCAGCTCCAGCAGATAGACCTTGCGCCCGCCGGGGCCGACAAGGCGCATATTGGTCAGCACCCAGTGAAATTTCATCTGTTCGGAATAAAGCCAGATACCGCGCACGCCAAGCGCCAGCACCGCGCCAAGGCTGCCGATGGCAACATGGTCCGAGCCGATAAAGGCCAGCACCATGCCCACAACCCCCATGCCCAGCACCGCCATGACGCCATGATCGCGCCAGTAGATGCCCTTGTCAGAGCGGATATCGCGCAGCTTCTTTTCGCCCGGTTCGGGTTCATAGACCGTATCGCCCAGCGAGGTTTCGCGGATCTGCTCAGCCATTTGCGGCCCCCCTCAGCCTTGCGCGTTCGCGGGATTTGCGCAGATTGCGCGCCAGAAGATCCATGCAGGCCATGCGCACCGCGACGCCCATTTCCACCTGTTCCTGAATCACCGAGCGGTTGATGTCATCGGCAATCGCGCCGTCGATTTCCACGCCCCGGTTCATCGGGCCGGGATGCATGACAATGGCGTCCTCTTTCGCATAGGCCAGCTTTTCGGCGTCCAGCCCGTAGCGCTGGAAATATTCGCGTTCAGAGGGCACGAAGCCGCCATCCATGCGTTCGCGCTGAAGCCGCAGCATCATTACCACATCAGCGTCTTCCAGCCCCGCGCGCATGTCGTCATGAACCTCTACCCCGAATTCGCCCACTTGCGCGGGCATCAATGTGGGCGGGCCGACCAGGCGGATGCGGTTTTCCATCTTGCCCAGCAGGATCAGGTTCGACCGCGCCACGCGGCTATGCGCGATATCGCCGCAGATCGCGATGGTCAGCCGGTGCAGCCGCCCCCTTTTGCGCCGGATCGTCAGCGCATCCAGCAGCGCCTGGGTGGGGTGTTCATGCTTGCCATCGCCCGCGTTCAGCACCGCGGCATTGACCTTTTCGGCCAGCAGATTGACCGCGCCGGAACTGCCATGCCGCACCACCAGCAGATCAGGGTGCATGGCGTTCAGCGTCAGCGCGGTGTCGATCAGGGTTTCGCCCTTTTTCAGGCTGGAATGGGCCATCGCCATATTCATCACATCCGCCCCCAGCCGCTTGCCCGCCAGTTCGAAACTGGCCTGGGTGCGGGTTGAATTTTCGAAGAACATGTTGATCTGGGTCATGCCATCCAGTGCCAGCCCGTGCTTCTCGACCGAGCGGTTGAGCGCGACATAATCGTCGGCCAGATCCAGAATGGTTGTGATCTCGGTGGGGTGCAGCGGCTCTATCCCCAGAAGATGGTTCTGCGTGAAGGTCATGTGTCGCCCCTGCGCTGCTGCTGGGGGGTGTTATAGAAACCCCGCCCCGCGACCACAAGGCCGCTTTACGCCGCGCGCGCGCGCGCCTAAGTTCACCGCATGGGGATCAAGCAGGATTGGGACCGTGATTTTGACGCCGCGCGCGCCGCGCTGGACTGGCAGGTCGAGCTTGGCGCGACCGAGGCGATTTGCGATGCGCCGGTCAATTGCTATGACCTGCCCGACCGCCTGCCCAAAGCCGCCCCGCCCGCCAAACCGGCCAGCGCCCCCCCCCCGCCTGCCGCCCCGCCTGTTGCCGACACCGCCGATGCGGTGGCGCAGGCGCGCGCGCTGGCTGAAGCCGCGCCTGATCTTGATGCGCTGCGCGCTGCCATTGCCGGGTTCGATGGCTGCGAATTGAAGCTGGGCGCGCGCAATCTGGTCTTTGCCGATGGCCAGCGCGAAGCGCGGGTAATGATCGTGGGCGAGGCACCGGGGCGCGAGGAAGACCGTCAGGGCAAGCCCTTTGTCGGCGAGGCAGGCCAGCTTCTGGACCGGATGCTGGACGCGATCGGCATGGGGCGCGAGCACCCCGACCCGGCGCGCGCGGTCTATATCACCAATATCCTGCCCTGGCGCCCGCCCCAGAACCGCGACCCCAGCGCGCAGGAACGCGCCATGTTCCGCCCCTTCGTGCTGCGCCATATCGAGTTGGTCAACCCCGATCTGCTGGTGCTGATGGGCCGGGTTTCGGCCACGACCATGCTGGAAACCGCGCAAGGGATCACCAGCCTGCGCGGCAATTGGTGCCGTTTCATGGACCGGCCCTGCCTGCCGATGCTGCACCCCGCCTATCTGCTGCGCACGCCTTCGGCCAAGCGCGAGGCATGGGCCGATCTGCTTTCGCTGCAAGCCAAGCTCAGGACACTGACATGACCCGACTGGACGAAACCAAACCTTTCATGCCGGTGCGCTTTGCGGTGCTGACCGTGTCGGACACGCGCGATCCGGCCAGCGACAGATCGGGCGACACGCTGGCGGCGCGGATCGAAGGGGCAGGGCATGTGCTGGCCGCGCGCGACATTGTGCGTGATGAACGAGACCAGATTGCCGCGCGCTTGCGTGACTGGTGCGCAGATGCGGGCGTTGACGCCATTCTTAGCACCGGCGGCACCGGGCTGACCGGGCGCGATGTCACGGTCGAGGCCCATCGCGATGTCTATGAAAAGGAAATCGAGGCTTTCGGCACGGTCTTTACCATTGTGTCGATGCAGAAGATCGGCACTTCGGCAATTCAGTCGCGCGCCTGTGCCGGGGTGGCGCAGGGGACATATCTGTTTGCGCTGCCCGGATCACCCGGTGCGTGCAAGGATGCGTGGGATGAAATCCTTGCCTATCAATTCGACTATCGGCACCGTCCGTGCAACTTCGTTGAAATTTTTCCGCGCCTTGACGAAAATTTGCGCCGGAAATGATGCGCCGCCGCGTTATAGGAAACTGAACCATCCCCGCCCTGGCGGCGTATTGACAGTGCCCATCGTGGCATGACGGAGTGCAAATGCGATTTCTGACCCGCTCTTTGGTGGCGCTGTTGCTGGCGGCCATCTCTGCTTCCGCGCTGGCCTATGCGGGTTATACGCTGGTCGCTGCGATTCAGGTACGCTCTGAGGTCGGTGGCCGCCCCGCAATGGGGCGCGAGCGGGAATTCACCGTGCGTGCGATCACGGTTGAAATGGGGCAGATTGCGCCCATCCTGTCGGCTTTTGGCGAGGTGCGCAGCCAGCGCAGTCTGGAACTGCGCGCCCCGGTGGGGGGCCGCGTGCTGGAAGTGGCCGCGGGTTTCGAGGATGGCGCCGAGGTTACCGAGGGCCAGCTTCTGTTCCGCATCGACCCGGCGGATGCGCAATCGGCGCTGGAACTGGCAAAGGCGGATATGGACCGCGCCAAGGCCGAATTGCGCGACGCCGAGCGCAGTCTGGATCTGGCGCAGCAGGATGTCGATGCCGCGCGCGCGCAACTCGATCTGCGCCAGCGCGCGCTGGAACGCCGTCAGGGTCTGGCCGAACGCGGTGTCGCCACAGAGGCCGCGCTGGAAGAGGCTGAACTGGCGCTGGTCAATGCCCGCCAGGCGCTGGTCGGGCGCAAGCAGGCGCAGGCGCAGGCCGTGGCGCGGTATGATCAGGCCCAAAGCGCGCTTGCACGTCAGCGCATTTCGCTGGCAGAGGCCGAACGCCGCCTGGGCGATACCCGCGTGCATGCCAGCTTTTCGGGGCAGTTGGCCGATGTCAATCTGGTTGCGGGGCGGATTGTCAGCAGCGCCGAACAGCTTGCCCGCATCATCGACCCCGACGCGCTGGAAGTGGTGGTGCGGCTGTCAACCGCGCAATATCTGCGCCTGCTGGATGAAGATGGGGGCTTGCGCGATGGTTCTGCCGATATCGCGCTGGAAGTCGCCGGGCAGGAGATCACCTCTCCCGGCCGGGTGCTGCGCGCCTCTGCCACGGTTGAGCAAGGCCAAAGCGGGCGGCGGCTGTTTGTGGCGATTGCCGCGCCGCGCGGCTTTCGCCCCGGCGATTTCGTGACCGTGCGCTTGCAGGAACCCGTGCTGGCAGATGTTGCGCGCCTGCCTGCCACAGCGGTCAATGCCGCAGGCAATGTGCTGGTGATCGGTGACGATAACCGCCTTTCGGCGCATCCGGTCACAGTGCTGCGCCGTCAGGGCGACGAGGTCTTGGTGCGCGCAGACGGGCTGGAAGGCCGCGAGGTGGTGGCGCAGATCACGCCCAATCTGGGCGCGGGCATTCTGGTGCGCCCGCAGCGTGAAACCGCCGATGGCCAGCCTGTGGTCACGGCAGAGGAAATGGTCACGCTTGACCCCGAACGCCGCGCGCAACTGATTGCGCAGATCGAAGGCAACAGCCAGATGCCCGAACAGTTGCGCGCGCGCATGATCGCGCAATTGTCGCAAGATCAGGTGCCCGCGCAGATGATAGAGCGGCTGGAAAGCGGCGGCGGCGGCGGCGGGTCCGGGCCGCGCGGCGGGGGTTAGGAATATGCAGCAGGCTCCCAGGGTGGCCGGTCATCTGAAAGTGCGCGCGCTGGGCGTGTTTCGCTATTTCACCCGCCACAAGACCGCTGCCAATCTGCTGCTGGTGATCATGTTCGTGGCCGGTCTGGCCGCAATCCCGCAGATGCGCGCGCAGTTCTTCCCCGATGTGGTGGTGGACAACATTACCATTGATTACCGCTGGCCCGGTGCCGGGGCCGAAGATGTCGATGCCGCCATCGTGCAGGTGGCCGGGCCGGTGCTGCAGGCGGTTGATGGCGTCAGCGCGGTGCGCGCGCAATCGACCGAAGGGCGCGCGCGCTTCACGGTCGAGTTTGAAACCGGCTGGGACATGGCGCGCGCCAGTTCCGAGGTGCAGGATGCGCTGGACATGGTCGGCACCCTGCCAGAGGATGTCGAAGACCCGGTGACACGGCGTTCCAGCTGGGCCGATCGTGTCACCAATGTCGTGGTGACAGGGCCGGTGGCGGTGGAACAGCTGGCCCGCTTTGCCGATGAGTTCGCAGCCCAGCTTTATGATGCGGGCATTACCCGGGTTCAGGTCCAGGGCGTGGCCAGCGCCGAGGTGATGGTTGAAGTGTCCGCGCGCAAGCTGATCGAGCATGATATCGGCATGGCCGATATCGCGCAGGCCATTCGCGCCACGGTCAGCATGGACCCTACAGGCGATGTGTCTTCGGGTGCTGCGCGGGTGCGCACCGGGGCAGAACGGCGCAGCGCGTCAGAAGTGGCCGATATCGCGCTGCGCACCCGCGCTGACGGCACCGCGCTGCATATCGGCGATATCGCCGATGTACGCGAAGGCGCGGTGGATCGCGACCGCGCCTATTTCGTGGGTGACGATCCGGCGATCATCATGCGCGTGGAACGTTCATCCCAGGGCGATGCGATTGCGATTCAGAACCGGGTCGAGGAACTGGCCGCGCGGATGAATGCCAGCCTGCCCGAAGGCACGCGGATCGAGCTGGTCTCTACCCGCGCCGAATTCATTTCCGGGCGGATCATGATACTGGTCAGGAACGGGCTGATGGGGCTGGGGCTGGTGGTGATCTTGCTGTTTCTGTTCCTGAATGCGCGCACCGCGTTCTGGGTGTCTGCCGGTATCCCGGCGGCGATGCTGGCGGCCATTGCGGTGATGTATCTGATGGGCCTTAGCTTCAACATGATCTCGCTTTTTGCGCTGATCATCACGCTGGGGATCGTGGTCGATGATGCCATCGTGGTGGGCGAACATGCCGATTACCGCGCGCGCGAGTTGGGCGAATCGCCCGCGCAGGCGGCGGAAAATGCCGCCACCCGCATGGCGCAGCCGGTCTTTGCCGCCACCATCACCACAGTTCTGGCCTTTGGCGCGCTGATCATCGTTGGCGGGCGTTTCGGCAGCCTGATTGCCGATATTCCGCTGACGGTAATCGCGGTGTTGCTGGCGTCTTTGGTGGAATGCTTCCTGATCCTGCCCAATCACATGTATCACGCCATTGCCAGCGGGCTGAAGCAGCGCTGGTATGACTGGCCCTCGCGCCAGGTCAATCGCGGCTTTCGCTTTATGCGCGAACGCGGCTTCCGCCCGCTGATGCGCTTTGTCGTCTTTGCCCGCTACCCGGTGGTGGCGGTGCTGCTGGCGCTGCTGGTCGTGCAAGGCGCGCTGCTGATCCGGGGCGATGTGCCGTTTCGTTTCTTCGCCCCGCCCGAGCAGGGGTCCATCACCGGCAATATCGTCATGGTCGATGGTGCCAGCCGGGAAGATACGCGCGAGGCGCTGCGCGCGGTGCAGCGCGCCGCCGAGGCGCTGAATGCCCGCATTGCCGAAGAAAGCGGCGTTGAGCCGATGACCTTCGTGATGGCCGAACTGGGCGGGCAGACCGGTCGCCCTTCGGCTGCGGCGGAAAACAAGGAAGCGCATCTGCTGGGGTCGGTCAGCATTGATCTGGTCGATGCCGATGCGCGCCCGGTGACATCCTTCGCGCTGGCGTCGATGTTGCACGATGAAGTCCAGCCCCATCCGCGCATGGAGGAGCTGAGCTTCCGGTCATGGGGGGCGGGGCCGGGGGGCGATACGCTGTCGGTCGATCTGGCCAATGGCAATGCCGAGACGCTGAAAGCCGCCGCCGAGGCGCTGCGCGTGGCGCTGGCCCCTTTCCCCGAAATCAGCGGGCTGGAAGACAATCTGCCCTATGACAAGGGCGAATTGCTGCTGGAACTGACCCCGCAGGGCCAGGCGCTGGGCTTCACGCTGGACGGGCTGTCGCGCGATTTGCGCAACCGCCTGTCGGGGATCGAGGCCGCGACCTTCCCTGATGGTATCCGCACGGGCCGTATTCGTGTGGAGCTGCCAGAGACCGAGCGCGCGGCGGATTTTCTGGAAAGCATGATGATGCGCACGGCTTCGGGCGCGTCGGTGGCGCTGGGAGATATCGTCTCGGTGCGCGAGCGGCAGGGCTTTTCGACCGTGCGGCGCGAAAACGGGGTGCGGGTGGTCACGGTGACGGGCGATCTGTCGGAAGACGACCCTGCCCGCGCGCGCGAGGTCACGCTGGCGCTGAGCACCCAGATCCTGCCGCAGCTGGAGGCCGATTTCGGCATCACCACCCGGCTGTCGGGTCAGGCAGAGGATGAACGCGCCTTCATGTCGGATGCGGCCATCGGGCTGACATTGTGCCTGATCCTGATCTATCTGACACTGGCCTGGGTGTTTTCAAGCTGGTCGCGCCCGCTGGTGGTGATGTCGGTCATCCCCTTCGGGCTGATCGGGGTGATTTATGGCCATCTGAGCTGGGAGATGGCGATGTCGATTTTCTCTATCGTGGGGATGATGGGGATGGTGGGCATCATCATCAATGATTCGATCGTGCTGGTGACGACAGTGGATCAGTATGCGGAAGATCGCGGGCTGATCCCGTCGATCATCGACGCGGCCTGCGACCGGCTGCGGCCTGTGCTGCTGACCACGCTGACCACGGTGCTGGGGTTGTCGCCGCTGCTGTTTGAAAGTTCGACCCAGGCGGCGTTTCTGAAACCCACAGTGGTGACGCTGGTCTATGGGCTGGGATTTGGCATGGTGGTGGTGCTGCTGCTGGTGCCGGCGGTGCTGGCGATCGGGCATGATCTGCGCCGACAGTTCGTATCGCTGCGCCGGGCGCTGGCGTTGCCCGCTGGCGGGCCGGCGGGGATCGGTGCCGTGCCGGTGCTGGCCAGCGCGGCGGTAGCGCTGTGGTTCGTGCTGACGCTGGGGGTGGCGATGATCAGCGGGGCGCTGCCTGCGCCCCTGGCCGGGCCTGCTGCGGCGGTTTTTTCTGCCGATCCGGTGCGCGCGGCGCTGGTGGTGTTTGTGCTGGGCGCGCTCGCCGTGGTGGTGCTGGCCTGGCTTGTCGCCGCGGCGCTGATGCTGCGCGGCGCGCGTCGCCAGCGCGCGGCCAGGGCGTAAGCCGCGTGAAAGCGCCCGCGCACGGCACCCACCCCCCCGCCCAGGCACCGCGCGCGGGCGCAGCCCGGCGCCTGTGGCACCGGGCAAGGGGCAGGGGGTAACATGCTGTTGCGTGCGGGTATTCTGTTGCTGCTGGGCGCGGGGGTGGTGCTGGGCTGGAAGGCGCTGCCGGGTCGGACGCCCGCCATCTCTGGCCCTGACCCGATTGCCGTGCTGGCGCCGGTTCAGATCGGCGGGATGCGCCAATGGCTGCTGATCCGCGGGCAGGACCGATCCGCGCCGGTGCTCTTGTGGCTGCATGGCGGGCCGGGGGCGG
>JAFIEF010000013.1 GCA_020832655.1 Paracoccaceae bacterium | reverse complement strand
GTGTTGAGCTTTCTCTTGGTTGGTTTTGGAGGTGGCCCTGTTGGTCTGGGGGGGCGCTGGTTTGGGGCGGACTGGGGGGGGGTTTACCCCCCCCCCCACCCCCGTGGAGTATTTTGGGCAAGATGAAACATCAGTCTTTCAGGCTTTCTTCGCGCAGCCCGTCGGCGAGCAGGTTCAGGCCAAGGACAAGCGACATCAGCGCCAGCGCCGGGGCCAGCGCGGCATGCGGGTAGACCGTCAGCAGACGGCGGCCCTGGTTGATGGTGGACCCCCAATCGGGGCTTTCAGGCGCGACACCAAGGCCGAAGAAGCCCAGCGTGCCCAGAAGGATGGTGGTGTAGCCGATGCGCAGGCAGAAATCGACGATCAGCGGGCCGCGCGCATTGGGCAGGATTTCCCAAAGCATGATATACCACGGCCCTTCACCCCGCGTCTGGGCGGCGGCGACATAGTCACGGGTCTTGATATCCAGCGTGATGCCGCGCACGATGCGAAACACCGTGGGCGCGTTGACGAACACCACCGCGACAAAGACATTCAGCAGATTGGGCGACATGCCCCACACGCCCAGCGGGTCGGCATTGAAGGCAAGCCCCGAATAGGCCCAAAGCCCCACCAGCGCCACCGCGCCGACATAGAGGTTGCGTTTCACGGGCTGGGTGAAGAAGCGCGCATTCAGAAGCACGGTGAAGAACAGCACCGGCACGATGAACAGCACCCCTGCCATGACGCGCGGGATCGCGGTTGCCTGGATTTCAGGCGCGACCAGCAGAAAGAACAGCAAGATCACCGGAAAGGCCAGCACCAGATTGGCGATGAAGGTCAGCCCCGTATCCAGCCGCCCGCCGATATAGCCCGCAGGCAGGCCAAGCGAGATGCCGATCATGAAGGAAATCATCGCCGCGAAAGGCGCGATGCGCAGCACCTCGCGCGCGCCCATCACCATGCGCGAGAACACATCGCGCGCCAGCGCATCCCCACCAAGCAGGAAATAGTCGTAATTGTCGCCCGGATTGCGCAGCGCGCTGCCGGGGGCGGCGTTGCGCATGCCCGAAAACTGCCCCAGCGGGTCATGGGTGATGATCATGTCGGCAAAGAGCGCGGCAAATACCCAGAACATCACCAGCGCAAAGCCGACCATGCCGACAGCCGAATCAAACAGCTTGCCATACAGCCCAAGGCGGCGCTTGTAGAGGATCGAAACCGCAAACAGTGCCACCAGCGCGGCCCATATCGGGGCAAGCTGGATGAACAGACGACCAAGGATTTCGGGCCAGCTTAACAGCTCCATCACGCGCCCCCCTTCATGTTACGCGGATGCGCGGGTTGAGATAGACATAGCCGATATCCGAGATCAGCTGCGTCAGCAGCACCACGATCACCGCCACCACCGAAGCGGCCAGCAGGAGTTCGATATCATTGTTCACCGCGGCCTCGAACAGGGTCCAGCCGAAGCCCGGATAGCTGAACAGCACCTCGACAATCACGACCCCGGTCAGAAGCCAGGGGATTTGCAGCATGATCACCGTGAAGGGCGCGATCAGCGCATTCCTGAGCGCGTGGCGCAGCACGATATTGGCAAAGCTGACGCCTTTCAGCCGCGCGGTGCGGATATATTGCTGGGTCATCACTTCGGTCATGGACGCACGGGTGATTCGCGCGACATAGCCCATGCCGTAAAGCGCGATGGTCATCACCGGCAGGGTGAAATTCCAGAATGTGATCTTTTCCAGCGCCGAGCGCGCATTGCCCTGAAACAGGACCGGCCCGTCGATCCAGCCCCATTGCACCAGAAGCGGCGACAGCCCCACTGTGGAGGAGGCCAGAAGTGCGATGAACACCACGCCGGAAACATATTCCGGTGTCGCGGTCGAGGCGATGGCGAAGGTCGAAAGCGACCTGTCGGTGCGCGAGCCTTCGCGCATGCCCGCCAGCACGCCCACCAGCAGCGCCATCGGCACCATGACGATCAGCGCCCACATCATCAACAGCCCCGTCGCCCCCAGCCGTGGCGGGATGACATCAGAGATGGCGGCACGAAAGCGGGTGGAATGGCCCCAATAACCCTGCAACAACCCGCAGCGTGAAGGCGCGGCGCCGGGTTCCGAAACCCCGTAGGCACGGTAGCAGCGCCCCGTCATGGCGCCGTCATCGACAGCCAGCGTCCAGCCGCGTGCCACCCCCAGCCATTCGCCATAGCGCGTCAGCATGGGCTGGTTATAGCCGTTGCGGTCCAGCCAGCTTGCGACCTCGGCATCGGAAATGCGCGATCCGGCCTGTGTCTTGGCCAGCGTTTCCAGCTTGGCGGGCAGATTGGTCAGGTAGAAGACGACAAAGGTCAGGCACAGGGCCGTGACCAGCATCACGCCTATGCGGCGGGCAAGGAAAAGGAACATCCTGCCTCCTGTCTGCTGGGGCACCAAGGCGGCGCGTTGGCTTGCGGGGCAAAAGCGGGGTGGCGCGGCGGGGTCAGCCCCGCCGCACAGGCTGCACGATCACGACAGCGCGTAGCTTTGATAGCGCACTTCGAATGTCGGGTGCATTTCCGCATTCAGGACATTGGGGCGCGCATTGCGATAGAGCGAGCGCCAATAGGGCTGGATCAGCACGCCTTCATCCAGCATGATCTGCTGGATTTGCGCCATCACCTCGCGGCGTTCATCGGCATCCGGTATGCCATTGGCCCGATCCAGAAGCGCGTCAAACTCGGCATTGGCAAAGCCTGCCTCGTTCCACGCCACACCCGAACGATAGGCCAGGTTCAGCACCTGCACGCCCAGGGGCCGCATGTTCCATTCGGTCGAGGAAAAGGGATAGTTCAGCCAGTCATTCCAGAAGGTCGCGCCGGGCAGGATGGTGCGGCGGATATTGATGCCGGCGGCACGGATCTGCGCGGCGACGCTGTCGCAGGTTGCCGCCTGCCAGTCATCATCGATCGAGATCAGCTCGAATTCATGATCGCCCAGACCTTCGGCCTCGATCATGGCCTTTGCCTCTGCCGGATCGAAGGGCGTGGCACCGATATCGGCATATTCGGGGTGGATCGGGCAGACATGGTGGTTTTCGGCCACGGTGCCGCGGTCATTATAGCCCAGTTCCAGCACGATCTGGTTGTCCACTGCCATTTGCAGCGCGCGGCGGACATTGACATTGTCATAAGGCGCATTGTCCTGATTGAAGCGCACAGCCAGCGTCGCGGCAGTGATGGCCTCGGTCGCGGGCATGCCGATCATCTCGAACAGATCGACGAAATCACCCGTGGTCTGATAGGTCATGTCGATCTCGCCGCCTTCGGCTGCGGCCATCCAGGCCGCCGGGTCGGTGCCCAGATCCAGAAATTCGATCCGGTCCAGATACGCACCATTGCCTTCGTTCCACCATGTATGGTCGGGGTTGCGTTCGATCACCGCGCCGATGCCGGTGTCATGGCTGACCGGGCGATAGGGGCCGGTTCCGATGGGGTTGGCGACCGGGTCATCGCCGGTGAAGGAGGGATGCACCACAGCCGCCGGATAATCGGTCATGTTGACGATGATCGCGATATCGGGGCTGGACAAATGCAGCCGCAGGGTCAGGTCATCGACGATTTCGATGGCGCCCTCGCGCAGCTTGCCATCCTCGGAAATCGCGCTCATCCGCCCGGCCATCGAATTGCCCTCGACCGCGGCATCGCACCAGCGTTCGATATTGTGGGCGACATGTTCGGCGGTGAAATCATCGCCATTGTTCCATTTCACGCCGGGGCGCACATTCAGCGTGTAGACCGTGGCGTCGTCATTGGCTTCCCAGCTTTCCAGCAGCACCGGCTGGACCGAGCCGTCGCGTTCATAGCTGACCAGATATTCCAGCCAGCCGCGGCAGACATTCGAAAGTTCCGACCAGTCCCATGTACGCGGGTCGCGCTGGGCCTTGATATCCATCTGGATGCGCAGCGTGCCGCCCATTTGCGGGGTTTGCGCTTTCGCTTCGGGTGCGGCAAGCCCCAGCAGGCCATAGGCGGCGGGCGCGGCCACGCCCAGCGCGGTGGCGCGGGTCATGAATTCGCGGCGGCTGAGCTGCCCTGCGCGGCATTCGCGCGCATAGAGTTCGGCAGCGGGGTGTATTTCGGTTGCCTTGCGCTTGCGGTGGGTCATCTGTTCGTCTCCCTGTTGGTATCAGCCTTTCTGGCCGGATTATGTCGGTGATCTTCGCATAAATGCGTCACGGCGCGGGCATCTGACGTCACTAAATCGATCAAAAGCGACATCGTGTCGTTTTTCAACCCTGCATTTGTGTCACGATAGCTGTCAATCTCTGGGCGCCCCTCCTTCAAAACTGTTGCCATGAACATAGTCGCAAGGGTCTTGCTGCATCTGAAGATGCAGTTCTGCGCCCGTGTAAGGATGCGCCCGCGCAATACTTTCGTCAAAGAAAATCCCCAGGCCGGGGATGTCGGGCGGGGTGACAAAGCCATCCTCGACCCGCAGGGCGTGGCCGATCAGCGGCAGGTGGAAATCGCCCCCCTGCCCGATACATTCGATCATCAGCAGGTTGGGGATCGATGCTGCCAGATGAATATTCGCTGCCCATTCCACCGGCCCGGCATAAAGATGCGGGGCAAGCTGCGCGCCGAAGCCCTCTGCCAGGGCGGCGATCTTCTTCACTTCCCATATCCCGCCCGCGCGCCCCAGCGCGGGTTGCAGGATGCTGGCCGCGCCCGCACGCAGCACGGCGCCAAACTCTGCCTTGGTGCAAAGCCGCTCGCCCGTGGCCACGGGGATGCGCACAGCGCGCGCCACTTCGGCCATGCCCGCGATGTCATCTGGCGGCACGGGTTCTTCGAACCACATTGGTTGGTGGCGTTCCAGCGCCGCGCCCAGCCGGATTGCGCCTGCGGGCGTGAACTGCCCATGCGTGCCCAGCAATATATCGGCGCGATTGCCGATGGCCGCGCGCACAGCCCCCAGCATCCGGTCGCAGAGATCAATATCGCGCATCCCCGGCTGATGCCCGCCGCGCAGCGTATAAGGGCCAGCGGGGTCAAGCTTGATCGCGGTAAAACCCTGACCGACCGCCGCAGCCGCGCTTTCGGCGTTCATTTCCGGGCTGGTCCAGAACGCCGCCTTGTCATGATGCGGCAGCGGGTAAAGATAGGTATAGGCGCGCAATCGCGGGTTCATCATCCCGCCCAGCAGCGCCCAGACCGGTCGGTCGCGGGCCTTGCCCAGAATGTCCCAAGCGGCCATTTCCAGCCCCGAAAACGCCCCCATCACCGTCGGGTCGGGGCGCTGGGTGAAGCCCGAGGAATAGGCGCGGCGAAACATCATTTCCACGTTTTCGGGGTTTTCGCCTTGGCAGTGGCGGGTGAACACATCGTCGATCACCGCGCGCATCGCCTGCGGGCCGACCGCGGCGGCATAGACCTCTCCATAGCCTGTCAGCCCACACTCGGTGGTCAGCTTGACGATGATCCAGTAGCGCCCGCCCCAGCCCGGCGGCGGGGTGGCGATGGTGAATATCTCCAGCCCCTCCAGCTTCATGGGCGGTCCTCATAGGCATCGAACAGGATCACATTGCGCCTTGTGCCGCCCCTGGCGGTGTCGGCAATGGCCTCGTTGATCCGTTCCAACGGATAGCGGTTCGAGATCAGCTCATCGAGCTTCAGGCGTCCTTGGCGGTAAAGCTCGATCAGGCGGGGGATGTCGCGGCGCAGAACGGTGCCGCCCATTTTTGAGCCGATCAGGCGCTGTTCCTGATAGGCCGCCATCATCGGGTTGAGGCGCATATACTCATCATTGCCGGTCATTCCCGCCATGATGATGGCTCCTCCCGGCGCGCACAGCCCCAGCGCCTGTTCATAGGCCGCAACCGCCCCCACGGTGACAAAGACGTAATCCGCGCCGCGCCCCTCGGTCAGCCGCCGCACCTGTTTGCGCGCGTCCCGGTCGCTGGCCAGCACGGTGTCGGTTGCGCCAAACTCGCGCGCGGCATCCAGCTTTTCCGGCGCGACATCCAGCGCGATGATGCGCCGCGCGCCTGCAATCCGCGCGCCCTGAATGGCGTTCAGCCCCACCCCCCCGGTGCCGATCACCACCGCGCTGGCCCCGGCGGGCATGGCGGCAGTGTTGAACACCGCGCCGACACCGGTAATCACCCCGCAGGCCAGCAAACAGGCCACATCCAGCGGCATGTCACCCGGCAGCGGGGCAAGCTGGCTGGCATCGACCACCACCTTTTCGGCAAACGCCCCGGTTTTCATGCCCTGGGTGACCGGCGTGCCATTTGGCAGGGCAAGGGGGGTGGAACTGTCGCCCGCATCCTCGCAGATCACAGGCCGCCCATCGGTGCAGCACTGGCAAGTGCCGCAGGCGCGGATCAGCGTGACCAGCACGCGCTGGCCCAGCGCGTAAGCGCTGACCCCATCGCCAAGGGCGGTGACATGGCCCGCGGCCTCATGGCCATAAACGGCAGGCAGATCGCCGCCCCATGCGCCTTCGATGAAATGCAGATCCGAATGGCAGATCGCGCAGGCCGCCAGCGTGACCTCGACCTCGCCCGCGCGCGGCGGGGCGAGCGTAAGTTCGGCGATTTCAAGCGGGGCGTTGAAGCGGGTGCAGAGTGCTGCCTTCATCGGGTGGCCCTTCATCTGATGGGGTGGCGGGCCTTGCGGCCCACTGCCTTCGGCGAGAGTATTTCTTGCAAGATGAAATCAGCTTCGCATGCGCGCCCCTTGCGGGTCAAAAGGAGGATCTGTCGCGATGCGCGCGGGCAGGCGTTTGCCCATGATCTCGACCTCAAACAGATCCGTGTCGGGGCGGGTGGCCAGGGCGGCGGGAATATAGCCCTGCGCCAGTGACAGGCCGACATGATGGCCATAGCCGCCCGATGTGACCCAGCCCACAACCCGCCACGCGCCATCTATTGAGGGGTGCGGGGTGGCAAGCGCATTACCCTGCGCATCAAACCGCGCGGGGCCATAGCTGTGGGGCGCTGTGATGGTGCCATGATCATCGCGGATGCGCGCCCAGATCGGTTCATCGGCGATGGCATCGGCGGTGCCTGCCTCGATGATCAGCGACACCCGGCGCAGGCGGGGGCCGGTGTCGCGTTCGGCCAGCGCAGCCTCGCGGCCAATGAAGCCGGGCTTGTCATAGGCGACAAAGCGTTCCATCGCCCCTTCCATCGGGCCATAGATGGGGCGCAGCTCGGCAAACCATGTGGGGAAGTTCTTTTCAAACCGCATCGACAGAAGCGCGCGCATGCCGAAATCGCGGATGTCATGCGCGGCCCCGGCCTGTTTGATCGCGGCATAGACGCGGCGCTGGTATTCGGGGGACATCCAGATTTCATAGCCCAGATCGCCGGTATAGGTGATGCGGTTGACCATACAGGGCGCGCCCGCGACATCCATTTCGCGGAAATCCATGAAGCGGAAGGCCGCATTCGAGACATCCTCATCGACCAGCGCGGCAAGGGTTTCGCGCGATTTCGGGCCTGCAATGGACAGGCCCACCAGCCCCAGCCCCACCGCGCGCATCTGGGCGCTGCCATCTTGCGGCAGGTGTTTTCCAAACCAGCGCATATGGTATTTCGTCGCCGCCAGTGACCCCCAGATCATGAAGCGATCAAGCCCGGCGCGGGCGATGGTGAAATCGCCGATGAGCTTGCCTTTCGGGTTGAGCATGGGTGTCAGCACGATGCGCCCGAGTTTCGGCAGCTTGTTGGTCATCAGCCTATCAAGGAAGGCTTCCGCGCCCGGCCCTGTGACTTCATATTTCGCGAAATTGGCGATTTCGGTCACGCCCACGCTGTCGCGCACGGCGCGCACTTCAGCGCCGACATGTTCGAAATCATTCGAGCGGTGGAAGGACAGAACGTCATGCGCCGCATCCGCCGAGGGGGCAAACCACAAGGGTGTCTCCAGCCCCCAGCTATCGCCCATCACGGCATGATTGTCGCGCGTCATCACATCATAAAGCGGCGTTGTCAGATGCGGGCGCGCGGCAGGGAGTTCTTCGTTCGGGAATCGGATGGAGAAGCGGCGCGAATAGTTTTCGCGCACTTTCGCGTTGGTATAGCGCAAGCTGGCCCAGTCGCCATAGCGCGCCACATCCATGCCGAACACATCATGGCCGGGATCGCCCGTAGTCATCCAGTTCGCGAGCACCAGCCCGACCCCGCCGCCCTGGCTGAACCCCGCCATCACCGCGCAGGCCGACCAGTAATTCGTCAAGCCCTGCACCGGGCCGACCAGCGGGTTGCCGTCAGGCGCAAAGGTGAAGGGGCCATTGATGATCTGCTTGATGCCCGCGTTCTCATAGGGCGGGAAATGGCGAAACCCCACTTCCAGCGAGGGCGCAAGGCGGTCGATATCTGGCTGCAACAATTCATGGCCGAAATCCCAGGGCGTGGTGACGGGCGACCAGGGCTTGCAGGCTTTTTCATAAGTGCCCAGCAGGATGCCCTTGCCTTCCTGCCTTGTATAGATCTCTCCCTTGAAGTCGATCACATGGATCAGCTCGCGCCCCATGCTTTCGTTGAAGTCGATCACCTCGGGCATTGCTTCGGTCAGAAGATACATATGCTCCATCGCCAGAACCGGCAGTTCCAGCCCGACCATGCGCCCGACTTCGCGCGCCCAAAGCCCCGCGGCATTGACCACATGTTCGGCCCGGTAGGTGCCGTTTTCGGTGATGACATTCCATGTGCCATCCGCGTCTTGCGTCAGTTCCTTCACCGGGTTGCGCAATTCGATCTTTGCGCCCAGCATACGCGCGGCCTTGGCATAGGCGTGGGTTGTGCCCGACGGGTCAAGATGGCCTTCAACCGGATCCCACAGCGCGCCGACGAAATGCGATGCGTCCATCAGCGGGAACATGGCCTTGGCCTCCAGGGGGGTGATGATCTCTGTCTCCATGCCCAGGTAGCGCCCGCGCGCATGGGCCATGCGCAGGAAATCCAGCCGCTCGGGGCTGTCGGCCATCTGCACGCCGCCCACCAGATGCAGCCCGCAGGACTGGCCGGTCATCTGTTCGAGTTCTTCGTAAAGCGAGATTGTATAGGCTTGCAGCCGCGCCACATTCGGGTCGCCATTGAGGGTGTGAAACCCGCCCGCCGCGTGCCAGGTGGAACCGGAGGTGAGTTCAGAGCGTTCGATCAGCAACACATCGCTCCAGCCGGCCTTGGCCAGATGATAGAGCACCGAACAGCCGACAACGCCGCCGCCGATGACAATGGCGCGATAGGTCTGGGTCATGGGATCTCCTGCAATTCTGGGTGGGGCTGCGCGCCAAGCCGCGCCAGCGCAGCGGCAAGTTTGCGCCGCAGCGCAACCGGCGTGCTGCGCGCAGTGATATAGGGCAGGCCAATGCGGCGCGCGGTCCAGCCCACAACGCGAAGGGCGCGCGCGGCGGGTTCATGCGCCAGCGCCAGCGCCCAGGACCGGCAGTCAATCGCGGCCAGATCTGCACGCCCTTCGGCCACGGCACGGATCGAGGCGCGGTGACTGCCGGTGATCAGCGGCGCGACTATGCCCGCGCCCTTATCCTGCGCCAAAGCGAGGCTGCCCGACATCGAGACAGGCGCGTTGATCGCCACGCGCAGCCCCGCCAGCGCGTCAGGCAGCGCGGCCCCTTCATGGTCGGGCACAGGGCAGGGCGTGCCATCGCGCATGACTAGCGCAGAGCGGTAATGGATGCCGCACCCCCCCGGCACATCATCATAGAGCGGCTGGGCCAGAACATGGACACGGGCCGCAAGCCCGGCCTGCATCGGCCCCCAGCAGGCTTGCCCCAGCAGCAACGCCGGGTCGCGCCAGAGCGCGTGCAGCCCTGCCTCGGTTTCGGGGCGGGTCAGGTGGCGGGGCAGTTCGGGCACCAGCGCGCGCAGTTTTGCGTAAAAGGCGGCAAGGGGCGCGCGCGCCTCGGGCCAGTCATACATTGGCAATGTCGCAAGCGCGCTCATGCTGGCTGCCTGTTGACGGGGGCGGGGGGCGGATCGCAAGGGGTGTCTGGCGGCCGGGTGTCGCCAGGTGATGGCATGTTGTGCAGCACCGGATGGACCACCGGCTCCTTGGGGCGCAGCGCATGGGCGCGGAAAAGCTGCCAGTAATTGCGATAGACATAGCCGTGATTGAGCGCCCGCCAGTACTCGCGTTTCCCGGCATAAAGGCGGGGCAGATCATACCAGGGCACCCCCGGCATCTGGTGATGCACGATATGCAGGTTGTTGTGAAGAAACAGCCAGGACAGGGGCGAGCGCTCGACAATGATGGTGCGCCCCTCTGGCGCGTCATGCCAGCGATGCTCGGCGAAAGTGCGGATCGAAATCAGCGCCAGCGCGGGCCAGACCACGGCCAGCACATAAAGCCACAGCGGTATCCCCCATGCCCAGAGCAGCGCGATGACCGGCCCCACCCCCGCCAGATGCAACGCCCAGGCCCGGCGCACACCGCGCGCATCTGCGCGAAGCAACCGCCCCTCCTGCGCCAGAAACCCCGCAGCGCCCAGAACCGGACCCAGCACCACCCGCCCGATCATGCTGTTATTGACCACCAGCAGCTTTTGCAGCCAGCGCGGCATGCGCGCATGCGCCCAGCGCGCCTTGTAATAGCTTTCGGGGTCTTCGATGGGGTCGGTCAGCCGTGCATCATGGTGATGGGCCAGATGCGTGGCGCGGTAGCGCCGGTAAGGATAGATCAGCGACAAGGGCAGCGCGACCAGCGCTTCATTGATGCGGCGATGGCGCGTCGGGTGGCCATGCAGGCATTCATGCACCAGCGAGGAATGCAGCGCTGCGGCCAGCGCCATCCCCCCCAGCGCCAGCGCCGGCAGCATGGGCCACAGCCACAACCCTGCCGCGCCCCACACACCATAGCAGGCGATGATCAGCGCCAATGTCGGCCATTCGATGCGCGTCAATGCGGCCCCCCTGTTCCCATGCACCCAAGAGTGCCGCCAACCCCGTGCTCGGGCAATGCGAGTGTTCTACCCAGTATTCATAACATTTGCAGGCTTTGGTAAAATATGCTTACTTCAGGAAACATGTATGCAGGGACAGGGCGATGAACAAACGCGAAGCCTCGGCGCTGTTTCGGGCGCGGCTGGCGCAGGTGCTGGCGCAATCGGGCAAGACGCAATCGGCCTTTGCGGCAGCGATCTCGATCGACCGCTCGGCGCTGTCGCAATTGCTGACCGGCCCCGACCCGCGCCTGCCGCGCGCCGAAACCCTGCTGGCGATAGCGGCGCAGTTTCAGGTCTCGGTCGATTGGCTGCTGGGGCTGTCAGAGGATGCAGGCACCGTTACCCAGACACTCGACGCGGTAGAGACCGAGGCCGCGCTCGATGAACACAGCCGCACCGCGATGGAACGCTGGCATGCAGAGGCCACGGGGCAGAAAATCCGCTATGTGCCCGCTTTGCTGCCCGATCTGATGCGCACGCCCGAAATCATTGCCTTTCAGGCGCAAAGCTCCGATCAGGAAAGGCGGCGGCTGCAGGCCCAGACGCGCGCGCGGTTGCAAGTGTCGCGCGCACCAGAGGCCGATATCGAAATGTGCATGCCGCTGCAAAGCTTTCAGGTCTTTGCCCAAGGCGCGGGGCATTGGGCGGGGCTGGGGGCGGCGGCGCGCCAGCGCCAGATCGACCATATCGCGCAGATGGTGGACGAGCTTTACCCCGCCTTTCGCATGTATCTGTTCGACGGGCGCAAGCGTTTTGCCCCGCCGATGACGCTGTTTGGCTATACCCGCGCGGCGGTCTATGCGGGCGAGGTCTATCTGCTGATCCGCGCCAAACCCCTGATCCGCGACCTGGCCCAGGGCTTTGACGGCCATATCCGCGCGGCAGAGGTCCACGCCCATGAGGCGGCGGAGTGGGTCAGGGGGTTAAGGGCGGGGTGAGGGGCGCGCGTGGCGGCTTTGCGGGACCTTGCGGACAGTCAGCCTTGGCGTGGGAAAACCAGTACTTGATCCACATCGGGGATTTCAGTAATCATGGCCACCAGCCTTGTTAAGGGACGTCACTTATGTAATCCGCATGAATTGTTCGGTGCGAGAGCGAAATTTAGGATAAATTCAAAATGGCGTCGAAGTATCCTCCTTCCAGTTGCCGGAACTGCCAGTACGCGACTTGGCGCTGGTCCGATAGACGTTACCCGGATGGTTTTTTTCGAATCATTGTGCAGCAGAGGGCACGCTGCAAGGCACCTAAAGGAACTCAGCCAGCAGCCAGTCCAGTGGAGCTTATTGATGCAAGGTCTCCATATTCCTCATGCCCGGCATGGATATTCCACGGTGAACCCGATCTCGCGCCACGTTGATCACAATTTGAAATATTGTTAAGTGAGGCAGTGGTGGATAAGGCATTATTGCGCACACTCTGGGCTATCTGCCTGACGATTTCCACGTCGACTGCGTCAAACGCTCAATCTCTCTCCTATATGGAGTATGTTCAATGCCTTGGTTGGTTTAACCAATATATTCGCGCTGTCGATCGTTTTGGTGGTCGAGTAACAAATGCCGCTCCGGGCATGATTGATGAGGTGCGTGTGCTTAACGGGGAAGTCGCGCGCCACGTATTACATGAAACTGATCTGTTATCACATAGCAGCAACCCTTCCAGTGATCTTATTACGGATTTGGTTCGGTTTTCCATGCACCGCACATTTCTGTTTGAAGACCTCTTGGAACGGGAACGTGGCGACAGGGAAATTATCAATCTTACTCAAGAAACCGCAGCCTGTCTTCGCAAACTCCAATTTGTTGTCAGATAGTGCTCACTCGCATCTGTCAAAGCGTAAAGTTACGTTTTCGAAGGGCAGTTTTTTCGCGATTGGTTTCAAGGAAACTTCGGAAAACACTCCTCCTATGGGTACAATTGATGGCCTGTCGCCGCCGTCAATGCGAGCTTAGCTCGTCCGTCCGCTGTGGGCTCTATCGTCCCCTTCCCCCCGTTCCCCCAACACCACATCCCTGCTGACAACACTCCGCTTGTCGGCGGCCCCCTGAGCCCTCTAGCCTCGACCCCGCGCGGACAGAGGCATGGAGGGCCGGCATGGCAGGTGACACCCAAGCGCGGCGGCGGCGCTCTGGCGGGCGGGGCGGCAATGCGCGGCGTACCGAAAGCTTCCGGCTGGACCAGATGCACTGGCAGGTGCCCCGCAACCCCGACCGCCCCACCGAACCCCTGCCCCCCGAAGGGGTCGAGGCCATTCACAGGGCCGCGCTGCATATCCTGGCCGAAATCGGGGTCGAATTCCTGCATGATGACGCGCTCGCGCTGTTCAGGCAGGCGGGCTGCATCGTCACTGGCCAGAATGTGCGCATGGATGGCGATTTCGTCGAGGCGATGCTCGCCCGCGCCCCCGGCCCCTTCACCATCACCCCGCGCAACCCCGCGCGCGCGGTGCCTGTCGGCGGCAACTCTCTCGCCTTTGTCAATGTCTCCTCGCCGCCCTCCAGCTGGGACATGATCCGCGGCAAGCGGACGGGCGATTTCGCCACCTTCCGCGAATTCATGATGCTGACGCAGGCGTTCAACTGCATCCATGTCGCGGGCGGCTATCCGGTGGAGCCGGTGGATGTTCATCCCGGCATCCGCCATCTCGATTGCATTGCCGAAAAGCTGATCCTGACCGACAAGGTGGTGCATTGCTATTGCCTTGGACGCGAACGGGTCGAGGATGCGATGGAGATGGTGCGGCTGGCAGCGGGGCTGACCCACGCCGAATTCGACGCCGCCCCGCGCATGTATACCAATATCAACTCGGTCTCGCCGCTGCGCCATGACTTCCCCATGATCGATGGCGCGCTGCGCATGGCGCGGCGGGGCCAGCCGGTGGTGGTGACGCCGTTTACGCTGGCCGGTGCCATGGCCCCGGTGACGCTGGCCGGTGCCGTGGCGCAATCCATCGCGGAATCGCTCTGCGCGATTGCGCTGCTGCAATATGCCGCCCCCGGCGCGCCGGTGGCGATTGGGACTTTCACCTCGAATGTCGATATGCGCTCGGGCGCGCCGGCCTTTGGCACGCCCGAATATATGCGCGCGACGCAGATGACCGGCCAGCTTGCGCGCCGCTACGGGCTGCCCCTGCGGTCGTCAGGTGTCTGCACCGCCAATATCCCCGATGCGCAAGCCATGTGGGAGACCTGCAACAGCCTGTGGGCGGCGGTGCAGTCAGGGTCGAACCTTGTCTATCACGCGGCCGGCTGGCTGGAAGGCGGGCTGATCGCAAGCCCCGAAAAATTCGTCATGGATTGCGAGGTCTTGCAGATGATCCAGCGTTACTGCGACCCGGTGCTGACCGACACATCGCCCGATGCGCTGGCGCTGGATGCCATTGCCGAGGTCGGCGCGGGCGGGCATTTCTTTGGCGTGGGCCATACGCAGGCGCGTTATGAAACCGCGTTTTACGCGCCTTTCGTGTCGGATTGGCGCAATTATGAAGCATGGGAGAGGGATGGCGCCATCGACACCATCACCCGCGCGCATGGCATCTATCGCCAGATTGTCGATAATTTCATCCCGCCCCCCATGCCCGATGACCGGCGCGCGGCGCTCATGGATTTCGTGGCGCGGCGCAAATCCGAAGGGGGCGCACCGACCGATTTCTGATGCAATCAGTGCAAGGCTGGTGTCAGATCAGGCAAGCGATGCAGGGCAAAGCAATGCGGTTCAATGCGTGGCAGATCTTGAAGCAGGGGCTTTCGGGCAATCGCGGCTGGCATCCGCATTGGCGCAAGCCCGATCCGAAGCCCGATTATGACGCCATCATCATCGGCGGGGGCGGGCACGGGCTGGCCACGGCCTATTATCTGGCAAAGAACCACGGGCTGACCAATATTGCCGTGCTGGAAAAGGGGTACTTGGGCGGCGGCAATATCGGGCGCAACACGACGATTGTGCGCGCCAATTACTTCCTGCCCGGCAACAGCGAATTCTACAGCCATTCGCTGAAGCTGTGGGAAGGGCTGGAAGCCGATCTGAACTACAATGTCATGCATTCGCAGCGCGGGCTGATCAATCTGTTTCATTCCGACGGCCAGCGCGATGCCTTCGCGCGGCGCGGCAATGCGATGCTGGCCCAGGGCGATGATGCAATCCTGCTGGGGCGCGAGGATGTCCGCAAGATCCTGCCCTATCTGGATTATGATCAGGCGCGGTTTCCGATCTATGGCGGGCTTTATCACAAACGCGGCGGCACCGCGCGCCATGATGCCGTGGCCTGGGGCTATGCACGCGGGGCTGATCAGCGCGGGGTCGATCTGATCGAAAACTGCGAAGTCACGGGTATTTCGGTCGATCAGGGCCGCGTCACCGGCGTTACCACCACGCGCGGACAGATCCGCGCGCGCAAGGTCGCGATCGTCGTCGCCGGTCGTTCCAGCCAGGTGGCGGCGATGGCCGGGCTGCGCCTGCCGATTGAAAGCCATATCCTGCAAGCCTTCGTCACCGAAGGGCTGAAGCCGGTGATTGACCATGTGATCAGCTTCGGCATGGGGCATTTCTATATCAGCCAGTCCGACAAGGGCGGGCTGGTCTTCGGGGGCGATCTTGATTTCTATGCCTCTTACGCCGCGCGTGGCAATCTGCCGGGGGTGGAGCAGGTGATGGAAGCGGGCATGGCGCTGATGCCGATGATCGGCCGCGCCAAGTTGTTGCGAAGCTGGGGCGGGATCATGGATATGACGCCCGATGGTTCGCCCATCATCGACCGCACGCCGATTGACGGCCTCTATCTGGATGCGGGCTGGTGCTATGGGGGGTTCAAGGCCGTGCCGGCCTCTGGCTGGTGCATGGCGCATCTGATGGCCACGGATGAACCCCACCCTGTCGCGCGCCGCTTCCGGCTGGACCGTTTCGCCACCGGTGATCTGCTGGATGAAGAAGGCACCGGCAGCCAGCACAACCTGCACTGAGGTTTCGATATGCGACTGATTTGCCCCTGCTGCGGATGGCGTGACCGGCGCGAATTCACCTATATGGGGGCGGATGATTATCTGCACCGCCCGGTCCCGGATGCCCCGCCGGAAGCATGGGATGAGTATCTGCACAACCGCACCAACCCGGCAGGTGCCGCGCGCGATCTGTGGTATCATGACCCTTGCGGGACATGGGTGTGCATCACCCGCGACACCATCACCCATGCAGTGACCGACGGCACGCGGCTGGAGGATGCGCAATGAGGCGCCGCGACAGCGGCGGCAGCGCGCTTGAGCGCGCGCGCTCTCTCTCGTTTCAGTTTGACGGGCGGGAATTGCAGGGCTTTGAGGGCGACACGCTGGCCTCGGCGCTTCTGGCGGGTGGCGTGCGGCTGGTGGGGCGGTCGTTCAAATATCACCGCCCGCGCGGGGTGATGAGCGCGGGCAGCGAAGAACCCAATGCGCTGGTCGAGCTGCTGCGCGACGGGGTCTACCATCCCAATATCCGCGCCACAACGCAGGAACTGCATATGGGGCTTCAGGCGCGGGCGCAAAACTGCTGGCCGTCTGCCCGGCGCGATGTGATGGCGGTGAATGACTGGCTGTCGCCCTTTCTGGGGGCGGGATTCTATTACAAGACCTTCATGTGGCCGCGCGCCTTCTGGGAGCACCTGTATGAACCGCTGATCCGCCGCGCGGCAGGGCTGGGACGCCTGCCGCAAAGCCATCAGGACGCCCCGCATGAGAAAGCCTTTGCCTTTTGCGATCTGCTGGTGATCGGCGCTGGCCCTGCGGGGTTGATGGCCGCGCTGACAGCCGCGCGCGCGGGCGCCGATGTGATCCTGGCCGAGGAAGACCGCCAGATGGGCGGGCGGTTGCTGTCTGATCATGGGCAGATCGACGGAATGCCCGGCGGGACTTGGGCGGCGGGCGTGGTCGCGGAACTGGCCAGCCTGCCCAATGTCCGCCTGATGCCACGAACCAGCGTTTTCGGTGCCTATGATGGCGGGGTCTATGGTGCGCTGGAACGGGGTGCGCTGCATATGGCCGCCCCTGCCCGCACCCCGCGCGAATGCTATTGGCGCATCACCGCAAAGCGCGTGGTGCTGGCCAGCGGCGCGCTGGAACGCCCGATTGCCCACCCCGATAATGACCGCCCCGGCGTGATGTTGCTGGGGGCGGTGGCCAGCTATTGGCAGCGCTTCGCGGTCGATCCGGGCCGCGTGGTGGTGTTTGGCAATAATGACCATGCGCTGGCCACCGCCAAGGCGCTGGCGGCAGATGGCATGGATATCCGCGCCTATATCGACCCGCGCGACGGGCTGGCCACGGATGCGCCTTTCACGGTCTATGCCGGGGCCGAAGTGATCGGCACGCGCGGGCGGCACGGGTTGCAACACGTCACGCTGCGCCACAAGGGGCGCGAGTTTCGGATGGATGCCGACACGCTGGCCCTGTCGGGGGGGTGGAACCCGTCGTTGCATCTGGCCTGTCACATGAATGGCCGCCCGGTCTGGGATGACACCATCGCGGCTTTCATCCCCCGCCCCGGCATGGTGCCCGATATGGAAGCCATAGGTGCAGCGGCGGGGCAGTTTTCCACCCATGCGGCGCTGGAAAGCGGCGCGCGGGCGGCGGCAGGCGCGCTGGACGCGCTGGGCCTGCGCGCGCCCGAATGCGCCTTTCCGCAGGCCGAAGATGCGCCCTATGCGATCCAACCGCTCTGGCAGGTGCAGGGCAAGGGGCGCGCATGGCTGGATTTCGCAAATGACGTAACCACCAGGGATGTGGCGCTGGCCGCGCGCGAAGGCTTTGCATCGGTCGAGCATATGAAGCGCTACACCACGCAAGGCATGGCCCCCGATCAGGGCAAATCGTCGAATATGGGTGCGCTGGCCGTGCTGGCCGATGCCACGGGCGGCACCATCGCGGGCACTGGCACCACCACCTTCCGCCCGCCTTTCGTGCCGGTTTCCATCGCAGCGCTTGGCGCGGGGGGCTATGGCAAGAGCTTCGCGCCCGAGCGGCTGACCACGTCAGATGCGCAAGCCCGCGCAATGGGTGCGCCAATGATCGAGGCGGGGTTATGGTATCGCCCATCCTATTTCCCGCAAGCGGATGACCGCGACTGGCGCGATGCCTGCAACCGCGAAGCCCTGCATGTGCGCAATGCTGTCGGGGTGTGCGATGTCTCGACCCTGGGGAAAATCGATCTGCAAGGGCCGGATGCCGCGCGGTTTCTGGATTTTGTCTACACCAACACCATGTCCAGCCTGAAACCGGGGCGCGTGCGCTATGGGCTGATGCTGCGCGAGGATGGCCATGTCATGGATGACGGCACCTGCGCAAGGCTGGGCGATCAGCATTTCCTGATCACCACCACCACGGCGGCGGCGGGCGAGGTGATGCGCCATCTGGATTTCGTGCAGCAGGCCTTTTGCGCCGATTGGGCCGTGCGGCTGATCTCGGTCACGGAAGCATGGGCGCAATTTGCCATTGCAGGGCCGCTGGCGGATGAAGTGCTGGGGCATATCTTTGGCGATCTGCCGGAACTGCCCTTCATGGGCTGCGCCCCGGTCGATCTGGGCGCGGTGGCGGGGCGGCTGTTTCGCATCTCTTTCAGTGGCGAGCGCGGCTATGAGCTGGCCGTGCCCGCGCGCTACGGGGCCGATCTGTTCCGCCAGCTTGTCGCGCTGGCCGAGGGGTTGGGCGGCGGGGCTTACGGGATGGAGGCGCTGAATGTGCTGCGCATTGAAAAAGGCTTCGTCACCCATGCCGAAATTGACGGGCGCGTCACGGCCTTTGATCTTGGGCTGCAAGGGATGGTGTCACCCAGGAAAGACTTCATCGGCCGCGCCGCCAGCCAGCGCGCGGGGCTGACGGGTGCCGCGCGGCTGCAACTGGTGGGGCTGCGCCCTGTCAACGCGCAGGCCGAAATCACCGCAGGCGCGCATCTTTATGCGCCCGACCAACCCGCAAGGGCGGCCTTTGGGCAGGGCCATGTCAAATCCGTGTGCTATTCGCCCACACTGCAAAGCTGGCTCGCACTGGCGCTGGTGCGAAACGGGCGCGCGCGGCGTGGCGAAAGGCTGCGGCTGGATGACGGGCTGCGCGGCATCCGCGTCGATGTGGAAATATGTAACCCGGTCTTTTTCGACCCGGATGGGGGACGGATGCGTGATTGAACTGACACCAGCCCCTGCCTTCGCCGCGCTGTCCCTGCCTGTCACTGGCGCGGGCACCCGCATTGACGCCCTGCCGCCCGCGCGCATCACCGCGCTGGCCCCCTATTGCGGCCAGCTACAGGCGCTGCACGCATTGCTGGGCGGATTTCCCGAACCGGGGCAGGTGCTGGAACTGGACGGGCTGCGGCTGGTCTGGGCCGGGCGCGATCTGGCCTTTGCCTTTGGCGAGGCTTTGCCCACGGGGATCGAGGCCCATGCCGCACTCACTGATCAATCCGATGGCTGGGCCGGGCTGTCCCTGACCGGGCCGGGGGCAGAAGCCCTGCTTGCGCGCCGCCTGCCTTTTGATGTGCGCCGCATGGCCGTGCCAGGGGCCGCGCGCAGCCTGCTGGGGCATATGCCGGTGCTGGTGATAGCGCTGGGGCGCGATGAATTCGAGCTTTGGCTGTGGCGCTCAATGGCCGCTTGCGTGCTGCACCATCTGACCCCGGTCTGATTATTCTGCGCCCACCCTTGTTGTTGCCCCTGATCCCGCTTACATCCTCGCGCATGGTTCAGATAATTCCTTCGAAATGGCGCAAGCCGCTGATTGCCGTTCTGCGGCTGCAAGGCATGATCGCGGCGGGTGGCAGTCCGGGGCGGCTGAATGACGCAACGCTCGCCCCGCTGATCGAGGCCGCATTCACGCGCGGCAAGCCTGCCGCCGTGGCGCTGGTGATCAACTCGCCCGGTGGCAGCCCGGTGCAAAGCGCGCTGATCGCCGCGCGCATCCGGCGGCTGGCAGAGGAACACAAGACCCCGGTTCATGCCTTTGTCGAGGATGTCGCGGCATCGGGCGGCTACTGGCTGGCCAGCGCTGCCGATGACATCCATGTGGACGCCAATTCGATTGTGGGGTCGATCGGCGTCATCTCTGCCGGGTTCGGGCTGGACGGGCTGATCAGCCGCCACGGGGTCGAACGCCGCGTCTATACTGCGGGCAGGTCGAAATCGCAGCTTGACCCGTTCCGCCCCGAAAACCCCGAAGATGTGGCGCGGCTGCAAAAGCTGCTTGATCAGATGCACGGCAATTTCATCGACCATGTGAAGGGGCGGCGCGGCGGCGCGCTGGCCGATGCCGATCTGTTCAATGGCGAATTCTGGCTGGGCACCCGCGCGGTGGAACTGGGGCTGGCCGATGGTGTGGGGCATCTGGTGCCCATGCTGAAGCAACGCTATGGCGACAAGCTGCGCTTTCGCCAGTATCAGGCGCGCCGGCCCTTGCTGTCGCGCTTGCGGCTGGGGCTGGTGCAGGATGCGCTGGCACTGGCAGAGGAACGCGCGCTTTACGCACGCTACGGGTTGTAGGGCAGATGATCATCAAGATAGTCGCGGCGTTTCTGGTGTTCATGGTGGTGATGGGGGCGATCCAGAAATGGCTGAACCCAAAGCACAAGACCCCGCTGGACCGGCTGCGCGCGACCAGACTGCCCCGCCCGCGCAAATGCAAGCGCTGCGGCAAATTCCTGCTGGGCAAGGATGACTGCACCTGTTCCGGCAAGGGCTGATGACAAGAGGGACGCATGTTGCTGCTTGATCTGGGGCTGGTTGCTGCCGGGCTGATCGTGCTGTTGGTGGCAGGCGATCTTTTGGTGCGCGGGGCGGTCAATCTGGCGCTGCGCGCGGGGGTGCCCGCGCTGATGGTGGGCATGACCGTGGTGGCGTTTGGCACCTCTGCCCCCGAACTTCTGGTCTCGGTGCAGGCTGTGCTGGCCGGGGCGGGCGGACTGGCGCTGGGGAATGTGGTGGGGTCGAACAGTGCCAATATCCTGCTGGTTCTGGGCGCGCCTGCGCTGATTGCCGCCGTGGCGGTGGGGCGTGATGTGACGCGCGATTACCTGATCATGATGGCCGTCAGCGCGCTATTTGCCCTGCTGGCCTTTACCGGGGTGATCGGGCGCTGGCAGGCGGCGGTTCTGCTGGGGGCGTTTGCGCTGTTCATGGCCGACAGTTTTCGCCGCGCGCGGCACGCACGCAATGGCCCAAAGCCCGAAGAGCTGGAAGGCGCCGATCCCGCCTTGCCGCCTCTGCGCATTGCGATCTTCACGGCGCTGGGGATTATCGGCCTGCCGCTGGGGGCGCAGATGCTGGTCACGGGATCGGTCAATATCGCAGAGGGCTTGGGCGTGTCCGACCTGATCATCGGGCTGACCATTGTGGCCATCGGCACCTCGCTGCCTGAACTGGCAACCACGCTGATGGCCGCGATCCGGCGCGAAGGGGGGGTGGCGCTGGGCAATATCATCGGCTCGAACCTGTTCAATCTGGCCTTTATCCTGGGCATTGCGGGGCTGGTCGGGCCAATGGCGATCCCGGCGCAGATGATGGCGCTGGATATCTGGGTGATGCTGGCCGCGTCGATGGCTTTGGGACTGTTCATCTGGGCCGCGCGCCCGATCAGCCGCATCTGGGGGATGGTCTTGCTTTTGGCTTATGCGGGCTACATCTGGGCCATCATCCTGATCGGAGTGTAAGCCATGCCCAACGCCCTTGTCACTGGTGGCGCAAAACGCCTTGGCCGCGCAATGGCGCTGTATCTGGCGCAGCGCGGGCATGATGTGGCGATCCATTACGCACATTCCGAAGAGGCCGCGCAGGCGCTGGCCCGCCAGATCCGGCAGATCGGGCGCAAGGCCGTCTGCATCCGCGCCGATCTGCTGGAGGAGGCCGCGCTGGCCCCGCTTGTCCCGCGCGCATCAGAGGCGCTGGGCGGGCCGGTCACAGTGCTGGTCAACAACGCCTCGATCTTCGAGCAGGACAGCATTGCCAGCGCCACGCGCGACAGCTGGGACCGGCACATGATGAGCAATCTGCGCGCGCCCTTCGTGCTGACGCAAGCCTTCGCCGCGCAATGCCCCGCCCCGGTGACGGATGAAGCGGGCGAGCAGGTTGCCCAGGGGCTGATCGTGAACATGATCGACCAGAAAGTGCGCAGCCTGACACCCGATCATATGAGCTATTCCATCGCCAAGATGGGGCTGTGGGCCTTTACCCGCATGGCCGCGCAGGAGCTTGGCCCGCTGGCGCGTGTCAACGCCATCGGCCCCGGCCCCACGCTGCAAGCGCAGGGGCAGAGCGCCGAGGATTATGCCGAAAGCCGCCGCGGAACCGTGCTGGGGCGCGGCGCGAACCTGTCTGATATAACTGCCGCGCTGGGCTATTTTCTGGATGCCCCAGCCGTGACCGGGCAGCTTCTGTGCATTGATGGCGGACAGCATCTGAGCTGGCGCGCAGGCTAGCAATGGCGCAGCGCGTGCTGCATTGCAGCCAAGTTGTACACTGTTCACAGAGCTGTCACATAGCGGTATGGAAAAGCACTTAAGTTTCAGTTGCTTGTCTGAGCGTGAAATAATTGCGACATTAAATCAACATGTTATAAATTTGCCTATTTTTTAGGCAGATCACGAAATGCGCTAGGATTCAAGGAAGAATCCGCATCACCCGCATTGTACCCACAGAGTTATCCACAGTTTCCGTGGACAGGATTCTGCTTGCACGCACCTGTCGGGCATTGCAGGAGAGCGGGGAATCAGTGAAACCTGTGAGCCATGTCCGATCGCACCGACACGCCCCCTGCCCCAAGCTTGCGCGGACATGCCTGTGTGCAGTCCTATCTGAACACACTCGACAATTCACCCGGCGTTTACCGCATGCTCAATGACCGGGCAGAAGTGCTGTATGTCGGCAAGGCGCGCAATCTGCGCGCGCGGGTGGCGAATTACGCGCGCCCTTCTGGCCATTCCGACCGCATCGCGCGGATGATCGCGGAAACCGCCAGCATGATGTTCCTGACCACGCGCACGGAAACCGAGGCGCTGCTTCTGGAACAGAACCTGATCAAGCAATTGAAGCCGCGCTACAATGTGCTTTTGCGCGATGACAAGAGCTTCCCCTATATCCTGCTGCCGCGCGATCATGCCTTTCCGCAACTGCGCAAGCATCGCGGGCGGCGCGCAACCAGGGGCAGCTATTTCGGCCCCTTCGCCAGCGCAAGCGCGGTGAACCGCACGCTCAACCAGTTGCAGCGGGTGTTCTTGCTGCGCAACTGCACGGATTCGGTGTTCAACAACCGCTCGCGGCCTTGTCTGCTCTATCAGATCAAGCGGTGCAGCGCGCCTTGCGTGGGCTATATCAGCGAAGATGATTATGCCGCCCTGGTCGCCGATGCCGAACGCTTCCTGTCGGGCAAAAGCACGAAGATACAGGCGCAGCTGGCCGAAGAGATGCAGGCCGCCGCCGATGCGATGGAGTTTGAACGCGCCGCCGCCCTGCGCGACCGCATCCGCGCGCTGACCACCGTACAGCAAAGCCAGGGTATCAACCCGCGCGGCGTGGCAGAGGCCGATATCATCGCGCTGCATCTGGAAAAGGGGCAGGCCTGCGTTCAGGTCTTCTTTATCCGCGCCAATCAAAGCTGGGGCAATCGCGATTTCTACCCCGCCACCGGGGCGGGCGCGGAAGAACCTGAAATCCTGGAAGCCTTTCTGACCCAGTTCTATGACAGCAAGGAACCGCCAAGGCTGCTGCTGCTGTCGCATGAGATCCAGAACCCCGATCTGGTGGCGCAGGCGCTGTCAGACCGCGCGGACCGCAAGGTCACGCTGGCCGTGCCACAGCGCGGCGAAAAGGCAGAGCTGGTGGAAAACGCAGCACGCAATGCGCGCGAAAGTCTGGCGCGCCGGATGGCCCACAACGCCGCGCAAGGGCGCTTGCTGGACGGGCTGGCCGAAGCCTTCGGGCTGGACGCCCCCCCGCGCCGGATCGAGGTTTATGACAACAGCCACATTCAGGGCAGCGACGCGGTTGGCGCGATGATCGTTGCCGGGCCAGAGGGCTTCATAAAAAGCCAGTATCGCAAGTTCAACATTCGCGGTGATGACCTGACCCCCGGCGATGATTTCGGCATGATGAAAGAGGTGCTCACGCGCCGTTTCACCCGCCTGCTGAAGGAAGACCCCGACCGGCAGGGGGACATATGGCCCGACCTGCTGCTGATCGATGGCGGCGCGGGGCAGATCAGCGCGGTGGCTGGCATCATGGCCGATCTGGGGGTGGATGATATCCCCGTTGTGGGGGTGGCCAAGGGCATCGACCGCGATGCGGGCAAGGAAGAGTTTCACCGCCCCGGCGCGCGGCCCTTCGCGCTGCGCCATAACGACCCGGTCTTGTATTTCGTGCAAAGGCTGCGCGACGAGGCGCATCGCACCGCCATCGGCACGCACCGGGCCAAGCGCGCCAAGTCGGTCAGCGCCTCGCCGCTCGATGGCATTCCCGGTGTCGGGCCGGGCCGCAAGCGCGCGCTCCTGGCGCATTTCGGATCGGCCAAGGCAGTGGCGCGGGCCGGGCTGGCGGATTTGCAGGCGGTGGAGGGGATCTCGGCCGCGCTGGCGCAAGCGATCCATGACCATCTGAATGAAAGGTAGCCGCCCATGCAGCGCATCGTCATTCTGACCGGGGCCGGGCTGTCTGCCGAAAGCGGGCTGGGCACATTTCGCGACAAGGGCGGATTATGGACGAAATATGATCTTGAAGACGTCGCCACCCCGCAAGGTTTTGCCGCCAATCCCGTTCTGGTGCATGAATTCTACAATGCGCGGCGTGAAAACTGCCTGCAGGCCAGCCCCAACCCCGCCCATGCCGCGCTGGCACGCTTGCAGGCCGCCATGCCGGGGCAGGTGACGCTGGTCACGCAGAATGTCGATGATCTGCTGGAACGCGCGGGCGCGGGCGATGTGATCCATATGCATGGGCAGTTGATGCGCGCGCTTTGTGCCGCTTGCGGGCATCGCTGGGACGCCCCGCGGGTGATGCAGCCCCACGCCCCCTGCCCCGCCTGCGCGCGCGCCGCAACCCGCCCCGATATCGTCTGGTTCGGCGAGTTTCCCTATCAGATGGACCGCATAGATCAGGCGCTGGCGCGGGCCGATCTGTTCGTGGCCATCGGCACATCGGGCAATGTCTACCCGGCGGCGGGCTTTGTGCAGGAAGCCGCGCTGGCGGGCGCGCGCACGCTGGAGCTTAACCTGGACGCCTCTGCCAATGCGGGGCTGTTTGACGAAACCCGGCTTGGCCCCGCCAGCCGGATCGTGCCCGGCTGGGTTGAGGACATCCTGTCCGCGACGGCGCGCCCTTAACCTGCCGCCTTGATCCCCTTGAAGCGCGCCCTTGCGCGCGGATCCTTGTCAAACAGCGCCGCAAGCTGTTCGGTCATGGCGCCGGCAAGCTGTTCGACATCGGTGATGGTGACCGCGCGCGCATAATAGCGCGTGACATCATGGCCAATGCCGATGGCAAGCAACTCCACCGCGCGGCGGCGTTCGACCATCGCGATGACATCGCGCAGATGCTTTTCCAGATAATTCGCGGCATTGACCGACAGGGTCGAATCATCGACCGGCGCGCCATCGGAAATCACCATCAATATCTTGCGCGCCTCGGGGCGCATCAGCATGCGGCGATGCGCCCATTCCAGCGCCTCGCCATCGATGTTTTCCTTCAGCAAGCCTTCCTTCATCATCAGCCCCAGATTGGCGCGCGCGCGCCGCCACGGGGCATCGGCCTGCTTGTAGATGATATGGCGCAGATCATTCAGCCGCCCCGGCTGCGGCGCGCGCCCTTCAGCCAGCCAGCGTTCACGCGATTGCCCGCCTTTCCAGGCGCGGGTGGTGAAGCCCAGTATCTCGACCTTGACGCTGCAGCGTTCAAGCGTGCGCGCCAGCACATCGGCGCAGATCGCGGCAATGCTGATCGGGCGCCCGCGCATCGAGCCTGAATTGTCCAGAAGCAGCGTCACCACCGTATCGCGAAACTCGGTATCCTTTTCCTGCTTGAAGCTAAGCGGCGTGGTGGGGTTGGCCACCACCCGCGCCAGGCGGCCCGCATCCAGAATGCCCTCATCCAGATCGAACAGCCAGGACCGGTTCTGCTGCGCCTGAAGGCGGCGTTGCAGCTTGTTGGCCAGCCGCCCCACCGCGCCTTTCAGCGGGTCAAGCTGCTGATCGAGATAGGCGCGCAGGCGTTCCAGTTCGGCGGGGTCGGCCAGATCCTCGGCGCCGATTTCTTCGTCGAACTGGGTGATGAAAACCTTGTAATCCGGGTTTGCCTCTGAATGCGGCGGGGGTGGGGGCGGGTCCAGAGGTGCCTCGCCTTCGGGCATCTCGGTTTCCTCTGCCATCTCCTGATCGGTGTCATCATCAAGCGCGACATCAGCCTGCGCGCTGTCCTGGGACTGGCTGTCCTCGTCGCTGTCTTCGTCGGATTGCTCATCCTCGCCCTGGCTGTCGGGGTTTTCGGGGTCTTCCTGCTGCTCTTCGCTTTCGTCCTCGCTGCCGTCATCCTGATCATCGCCCTGATCATCGGGGTCATCGCCAAGCTGGTCGCCATAGCCCAGATCAGCGATCATCTGGCGCGCGAAACGGGCAAATCCGGTCTGATCGGCCAGCACATCTTCCAGCCCTTCCAGCGTGCCGCCCGCGCGTTCCTCGATAAAGCCGCGCCACAGATCCAGCACATGATCGGCCCCTTCCGGCAAGGGCCGGTCGGTGGCCAACTGGCGGATCATGTAGGACGCCGCCACCGGCAAGGGCGCATCCTGCCGGTCGCGGATCTGGGCATAGCCCTTGCGCTTGGCGTCATGCCCGATGCGCGCATCGATATTGCGCGATGTTCCGGGCATGTGGCGCGCGCCGATGGCTTCGCAGCGGGCCTCTTCCATCGCCTGATACAGATCCCGCGCCATCTGGCCCTGGGGCAGATAGCGCGCATGGGTTGCAGTGTCATGAAAGCGGTGGCGCAGCGCCAGCGTGTCGGCCGTGCCGCGCGCCAGCAGCACTTCGTCGGGGGTCATGCGGCGGGTGACTTGCGGCAGGCGCATGGTGTCACCGCTAAGCCCCGGCGGATCCACCGAATAGGTGACTGTCATCTCGCGCGCATCGGCCATTGTGCGCGCGGCTTCGGACAGCGCTTTCTTGAACGGGTCGGCGGGGTTGTCGCTGCGGGTCATGCGCGCGCCTTGCTTTCAGGACATCTTAGCGCAACAGATAGCCCATGCCCCGACGAAAAGAAAGCAGGCGCGAGGCCACGCGCGGGTCAAAACCGCGGCGAGGGCGCGACGCAATTGACGGGGTTGTATTCCGAACAGCCGATCATGACACCGCTCATGCCGCCCAGATCATTGCCAAAGCCGAATGTGCCCGCGGCCTCTTCGGCATTGGGGCCGTAAAACGCCCCGTCCAGCTCGCCCCAGGCTTGCTGTCCGCCATAGGCGAAGCTGGTGTCTTCGGTGTTGAAGAAGCGCCCATTGGGGTCGATCACCGCGCCCTCGAACCCTGCGGCAAGCGGGGTTGTAAGGCTGGTTGCGTCATCGCGCAAGGTGCCGGAGAACTGGGCCGAGATGGCGCCAGAGGCAAAATCGGCCTCCATCACGACACTGCCGGTCGCGCGGCCTGAAAAACGTTTGCCGCCCGTGCGCAGGCTGCCGCCCGACTGGAACTGGCCGGTATAACCCACGGCTTCACCGGGAAGCTGCACGAAACCGCGGCCTTCAGGGCTGGCATGGATGGAAGCGAACCCGTCCTGCCCTTCCCCCGCACCATAGCCATTGACCGCAAAGGCGCCGGTATAGGAATGCACGCCGCTAAGTTCACTGACCAGATAAGCGCTGCCAGCATTGCTGACATCGCATTCAGGAACGCCAGCCCCGCCACCGGCCTGCGTGCAGGTAATGCTGACCTCTGCCATCGGGCCGTTATGGAAGATGACATTTGCACCGCTGCCGCGGCCTGCGGCGTTGTAGGACATGGTGGCCTCTACCCCGGCGGCAGGCGCACTGCCTGAAACCGCCAGAACGCCGCCCGAATTGCCCTGCCCCGATTGCGGCAATGTGTTGGCCGCGACCCCCGCGACACCACCTGCCGCAAGTGGCCCGCCAGCCGCAAGGCCGCCGCCGCCATCATCACAAGCCGCAAGGGCCATCACAAGCATCACGGCGGTCATTGCTGGGCGCAGCATTGGCACTATCCTTCCAGGGATCAGAACATGGCGCTGAAACTGCCCTCGCAATCTGGCCGAATTTGGGAAAAATCTTGTCCAAACGCGCCGATTTCGTCGAATTCGGAAACAATCTTCGATCAGGGCATTTTGCCCGGCAGCCGCCCCGCATCCCGCGCACAGGCGCTGTGCGCAGATTTGCATTTCGACGCTGTGCCAAAGACTTATCTGTGGTCTGTGAAATCTGAAATGGAAGGTGCCTTATGTCACAGACCCCGAAAATCGCCGTCATTCTTGGCAGCACACGCAAGGCGCGGTTTGGCGCAAAGCCCGCAGAATGGATTACTGCGCGTGCCAAAGCCCACAAGGACTGGCAGGTTGACCTGCTGGATTTGCAGGAATTCGATCTGCCGATGTTTGACGAGGTGGCCTCGAATGCTTGGGCCCAGAGCGAAGACCCGAAAGCCCGTGCCTGGCAGGACAGAATCGGCCAGTATGACGGCTATATCTTCGTGACACCGGAGTATAACCGCTCGATCTCTGGCGCGCTGAAGAACGCGCTGGATCAGGCCTATGTCGAATGGAACCGAAAGGCGTTCGGCATTGTCAGCTATGGCGCGCTCGGCGGGGCGCGCGCGGCAGAGCATCTGCGCACCATCGGGATCGAATTGCAGATGGCCGCGACGCGATCTGCCGTTCATATCGCGGGGGCGGATTTCTTTACGGTCCATCCGCTGGGCGGGGATCCAAAACCGATCAACGCCATCGAAGGCACCATCGGCGGGTCAGCCGATGCAATGCTGGACGAGCTGGACTGGTGGACCCGCGCCACGATGGCCGCGCGCGCGGCAGACCAGAACAGGGCAGATCAAGACATCAAGGGCGCAGCCTGAACTGCATCCTGATGGGTTCGGGCAATCCTCAGCGACGCGCGTCAAGCGCGTCGCATAACAGCTTGTGCAGCACTTCATGGGGCACATCATCGCAAACGAATGCCGCGCCAATTCCGCGCGCAAGGATAAAGCGCAAGCGCCCGTCCTGCACCTTCTTGTCCTGCGCCATCAGCGCAATCAGCGCGTCTGCATCGGGCAGCGGGCCAGAGATATCGGCCAGATCGGTCGCCATGCCCATTGCCCGCAGATGCGCGCGCACCCGGCTGGGGGTTTCCTGCGCACACAGCCCCATCCGGGCTGACAGTTCAAACGCCAGCGCGCAGCCAATTGCCACCCCTTCGCCATGCAGCAGCCGGTCGCTGTAGCCCGTGGCCGATTCCAGCGCGTGACAGAACGTGTGGCCCAGATTCAAAAGCGCGCGTTCGCCCTGTTCGGTTTCATCACGCACGACGATGCCGGCCTTCATCTGAACCGAGCGGCGCACCGCATATTGCCGAAGCGCCTTGTCGCCCATCGCCAGCGCGGGGCCGTTGGTTTCCAGCCAGTCAAAGAAAGCAGCATCCCCCAGCAGCCCGTATTTCACCACCTCGCCATAGCCCGCCAGAAAATCGCGCGCAGGCAGGCTGTCCAGCAGGTCGATATCGGCCAGCACAAGGCTGGGCTGGTGGAACGCGCCAACCAGATTCTTGCCGTGCCGGGTATTGATGCCGGTCTTGCCGCCCACCGAGCTGTCGACCTGCGCCAGAAGCGAGGTCGGCACCTGCACGAAACGCACGCCCCGGCGCAGCACCGCAGCCGCAAAGCCGCCCAGATCGCCGATCACGCCCCCGCCCAGCGCAATCACGATATCGCGCCGTTCGACCCGCTGATCGAGCAGCCATTCCACCGCTTCTTGCAACCCCGCCCAGCTTTTGGTGCCCTCGCCCGGTTCCAGCGCATGGGCGGTGCTGTCAATTCGCTGGGCCGCCAGCCCTGCCTGCAACCCCGCCAGATGCAGGCGGCCCACCCGCGCCTCTGTCACGATGGCGGCGCGCTTGCGGTGCAGAAGCGGTGCCAGAAGCGCGCCCGATTGGGCCAGCAAACCCTGCCCGATGACCACATCATAGGCCCGCCCGCCCAGCGGAACATGCACATGCTCGATCGTCACGGAACCTCTCCTTCCAGGATATCGGGGCGGGTCGCCAGTTCGCGCAGCACTGCCTGCGCCATCTCTGCAATCGAATAGCGCGCATTGGCCTCGACCACCAGATCGGCCTTGGCATAATGCGGGCTGCGCCGGTCCAGCAATTCGGCCAGCGTGGTGCGCGGATCTGCGGTACGCAAAAGCGGGCGGGTATTCTTGTGGCGCACCCGCGACCACAGCAAATCCAGATCGGCCTTCAGCCAGACCGACGCGCCCAGTTCGGAAATCAGTGCGCGCGTGCCTTCATGCAGGAATGCGCCGCCCCCCACCGACAGGATGGCTGGCGTGCCCTTCATCAGGCGGGCAATCACCTCTGCCTCGCGGGCGCGGAAGAATTCCTCGCCGTCGCGTTCAAAGATTTCGGGAATGCTCATCTGCGCGGCGGCGACGATTTCCTCATCCGAGTCGCGAAACGGCACATTCAGCATCCGCGCCACTTCGCGCCCGACCGCAGTCTTGCCTGCGCCCATCATGCCGACCATGACAACGGTCTTGTGCAGCTTCATGCCCATCACGCGCCCTTCACCCGCCAGTTCAACAAGTTTTCATGGCGGCCCCCATGCCTGTCGTGATATTGCGGCGCAAAGAAAAGTAAAACCCCTGCAATCCTTTCGTTACGGGCAGAAGCGTATTACAGGGCAAAGAAGTGCAGCAAAGGGCAGGCTGAATGCGATATCTGGTGCGTTTGATTGTGATGCTGGTGGTGCTGGCGGCGATTGCCGTGGTGGCAT
Organism: Paracoccaceae bacterium; assembly: GCA_020832655.1. Lineage (GTDB taxonomy): Bacteria > Pseudomonadota > Alphaproteobacteria > Rhodobacterales > Rhodobacteraceae > Roseinatronobacter. Next base: position 37,766 of record JAFIEF010000013.1, on the reverse strand, counting down.
ACGCCTATTTCGGCGACATGTCTGCCGATCAGCAGCGACATGAAACCCCTGTCACGCTGGATGTGAATTGATCGCTTCGGCGCGATATGGCGTTGCGGCGGCGCTGCTTGCATGCAGCGCCATGCCGCTGGCGGCGCAGGATGCAGCCCGCCCGCAAAGCGCGGTGGGCTGGCTGGAAGAGGCGCTGGCCTTCCCGTTGCAGCACGAGCTGGGCGATGATCTGCTCATGCCGGGCCTGCTGCCGCCAGAGGAAGACGCGGCGCAGGAACCCGCCATCACGGTGGCACCGCTATCGGCCCCGCAGCTTGACCAGGTCGGGCTGTTTGCCGCCAGCCGGATCGGGCTAAACCGCGATCTGTGGTCGGGCATGCCGGTGGCAGAGCTGATTTCGGGCCTGGCCGCCTTGCCCACCGACACCATGCCCGCCGCGCTGCAACTGGGCTACCGGCTGCTGCTGGCCGAATTCGACCCGCCCGAACAGATGCCGCCCGAAACCCGCGGCACCATCCTGACCGCACGCATCGACAAGCTGATTGCGATGGGCGCGCTGGAAACCGCCACACAACTGCTTGATGCCGCCCCGGTGCAGACCGGCGCGCTGAACAGCCGTGCGTTTGATATCGCGCTGCTGCTGGGCGAAGAGCATCGCGCCTGCGCGCAGATGCAGGGCATGATCTCGGCTGAATTCGGTCATGCGTTGCAAATCTTCTGTCTGGCCCGGCAGGGCGCGTGGCAGGCGGCGCATACTACGCTGGATGTGGCAATGTCGCTGGGCCTGCTGGAACCAAGCGAGGCGCAGTTGCTGCGCCGCTTTCTGGAAGAGGAAGAAGCAGAGTTCCTGCCCGCCCCGCCTGCCGAACTGACGCCGCTGGGCTGGCGTATTCTGGAAGCGCTGGGCGATCCGGTGCCGACATCCAGCCTGCCAGTGGCCTATGCCCATGCCGATCTGCGCGGCACCAGCGGCTGGCGCGCGCAGCTTGACGCCGCCGAACGGCTGACGCGCGCAGGCGTGATGCCCGCCAACCGGCTGCTGGGGCTTTATGCGGCGCGGCGTCCAGCGGCCTCTGGCGGGGTGTGGGAACGGGTGCGCGCGGTCCAGCACCTGGATCAGGCGCTGCAACACCGCGACCCTGCGCGCGTGGCCAGCGCCCTGACCGCGGCCTGGCCCTTGTTCGAGCGGGTCGAGCTGGAAATGGCCTTTGCCGAGATTTTCGCCGAAAGGCTGGCCGATATCGCGCTTGACGATGATGCCGAGGCACAGCGCATCCGCTGGAAACTGCTGCTGCTGACCCGGACGCGGCTGGACCGCGCCACCGAAATCCAGCCGGACAGTGATACGGCGCGGCTGGTGATGGCGCTGGCCGCTGGCGATGCGCCGGCGGAGTTGAACAGCAACACGATGGCACAGGCGATCCGCGATGCCTTCGATGAAGCGGCGGCACCCGATAATGCCACCACCGATGCGCTGCCTGAACGCCCCAGCGGGGCGCTGATGCTGGACGCGCTGAACGATATCGCCCTGGCCGCAGCCGGCGATGCGCGCGCGGCGCGCAACGGGCTGGCCGCATTGCGCGCGCTGGGGCTGGACAGCACCGCGCGCCAGATCGCCATTGAATTGCTGCTGTTGGAACGTCGGGGCTAGGCCGTGCTTGCGCCAGAGGCTCAGCGCTGGATTTCGGCTTTCATCGATGCCACTGCCGCCGAGGCGGGGGCGGCACAGAACACCCAGACCGCCTATGCCCGCGATCTGCGCGATTTCGCGGGCTGGGTGGGCCAGAAGGGAACATCCCTTGCATCGCTGTCGCGCGAAGATATCGAAGCCTATCTGGTCGATTGCGACAGGCAGGGGCTGGCGCAAAGCACGCGGGCAAGGCGGCTTTCCTCGATCAAGGGCTTGTTCCGCTTTGCCTATGCCGAAGGCTGGCGCAGCGATGACCCCGCCAGCCGCATCCGCGGCCCCGGCAAGAGCAAGAAACTGCCAATGACATTATCGGTCGAAGATGTCTCGGCCCTGCTTGAAGCTGCGCGCAAAACCGGGCGCAATCGCAGCGAAAAGCTGCGCAATACCTGTCTGATGGAACTGCTTTACGCCACCGGGCTGCGCGTCACTGAACTCGTCAGCCTGCCCGTGGCGGCGGTGCGGGGTGATCCGCGCATGATCCTTGTGCGCGGCAAGGGCGGGCGCGAGCGCATGGTGCCACTGTCGCAACCGGCGCGCGATGCGCTGAGCGCATGGCTGGCCGAATGGGATGCCCGCGCCGCCGAGCTTCGCGCGAAGCGCAAGCCAGAGCCGCGCCATCTGTTCCCATCGAGCGCGAAATCGGGGCATCTTGGCCGTGTGGGCTTCTATCTGGTGGTCAAGGAAATCGCGCTGAAGGCGGGGCTGAACCCGAACGGCATAAGCCCGCATGTGCTGCGCCATGCCTTTGCCACTCATCTGCTGGCGGGCGGGGCCGATCTGCGCGCGATCCAGACGCTGCTGGGGCATGCCGATCTGTCCACCACAGAGATTTATACCCATGTGCTGGAAGAACGGCTCAAGGCGCTGGTGCTGGATCATCATCCGCTGGCCAAGCCCTGACCAAGCGCCCGCAGCCCGCCTGTGCCCCGGTCAATCGGCGCGCGGGCGGGCGGGTGGGGCGCTGCCGATTGGGCGGGGCACAGGCGGGCGCTGCATGAAGCGCAGCACCGAGCGCGCGGCGCGCAAGCCCGGTGCCTCGCCCCCCTGCCCCAGCCGTTCCATCGTGATCGCCATCGCCGCGCGCTGCCGGGCGCGGGCGTCCGGGTCGTTCATCAGCTGCGCAAGCGCGGGCGCGATCAGCGCGGGCGTGCAGTTGCGGCCCAGAAATTCCGGCACCGCGCGTATCTCCGAGACCAGATTGACCAGCGTCACCGTGTCCAGCCGGATCAGCCTTTGCGCCAGCGCGCGGGTCAGCGGGTTCAGATCATAGGCAATCACCATCGGCACGCCATTGGCCGCCAGTTCCAGCGACACCGTGCCCGACGCCGCCAGCGCCACATCTGCCGCGCCAAAGGCTGCGCGCTTGTCCTGCGCGGCGTCGATCACATGCGCCGCAACCGGCCAATCGGCCACCGCCGCGCGCATCAGATCAGCCTGCGCCGCGACTGTCGGCACGATGATCTGCGCGCCTGACGGGGCAACCTGCCCCAGAACCTGCCCGAAGCGCGGCGCGTGGCGCGTGATCTCGCCCTTGCGCGACCCGGGCAGAGCCAGAATCAACGGCCCCGGAAACCGCACCTTGAAATCCGCGATCTCGGCCTGTGTGGCGCGCGGTTCGGCCACCACCGGATGGCCCACGAAATCACACGACATGCCCGCCGCCTGCATATAGGGCGGCTCGAACGGCAGCAGCGCCAGCACATGATCGACCAGCGGGGCCATCCTGGCCGCCCGCCCCGGCCGCCACGCCCAGACCGAGGGCGCGACGTAATGCACCACGGGCAGATCTGGTCGCGCGGCGCGGGCCTGCTTCAGCACCCGCAGGCAGAAATCCGGGCTGTCGATGGTGACGACAAGATCGGGCCTTGTATCCGCTATCGCGGCTGCGGTTTCGCGGATACGGCGGCGCAGCAGGCGGATGCGCGGCAGCACTTCCGCCAGCCCCATCACCGACAGATCGGACATTGCAAAGCGCGAGGCCAGCCCCTGCGCGGCCATGCCTTCACCGCCAACCCCGTCAAAGCGGACATCCGGCACCAGCGCGTGCAATCCCGCCATCAGCGCAGCCCCCAGCTTGTCGCCCGACGGCTCGCCCGCGATCACAAAGATGCTCAGGCCAGATCGGTTGCCCACAGGAACACCCCCTGCGCATCGGCCTCGGCGATCATTTCCGCGCGGTCAATCAGCAGCACCCCGCCCGCCTGAAAGGCAATGCCGTTCAGCCCTGCGCGGGCAATCGCAGCCACGGTTTCCGGCCCCAGCGCGGGCAGGTCGATGCGCCTGTCCTGCCCCGGTTTCGGTGCCTTGCAGAACACCCCGCCCCTGGGCAGATCATCGCGGCGCGCGCGCAGATCGGCCAGATGCGCCAGCATGTCATCGGTGCCGGGCAGCGCTTCCAGCGCCAGACATTGCCCGCGCGCGACGACGCAGCCCTGCCCCACATCGGCTGCGCCCATCGCGCGCAATATATCGCCGCCGCGCGCGGCGTCCTGCTTGTCCGGCCCCTTGGGTGCCGCCTGCCCCAGCACCCCGGCTGTGGCGACCAGATCCGGGCAGATATCCTGCGCGCCCAGCACCTCTATCCCCCATTCGCCCATCAGCGCGATGACTTCTCGCAAAGTGCCGTCATCGCCTTGCTGCATTGCAGCCATGATGCGCGGCAGAAGCTGCATGGTGGCGGGGTCGATCAGCGCGGGGTCCAGCCTCGGGCGATGCACCGCGCCTGCAAATACCGCGCGCGCAACACCCTGATCGTGCAAGCTGTCCAGAAACGGCACCAGCCGTTCCAGCCGGAAGCGGATGACATCGCCATCGCCCGCAACAGGGCTTTCAAACCCCTCCATCTGCGCCAGAAGCGGGGTCTGGCCCTGATCGCGCAAGCGCCGGGCCAGAATCCGGGGCAAGCGCCCCTTGCCTGCAATCAGCGCGATCCGGGTCATTTCGGGCGCAGGAAGTTGCGGCCTGCATCCTGCGTGAAAAACCGCGCGACCTGTTGCACGACCTCTGCGCCGGCATCAACCATCAACGCGGCGGCCAGATCCCCCAATGCGCCTTCTTCCGTGGCCAGCCGCTTATAGGCCGCGCGCAAAGCTGCGATATCATCGCGCGACATGCCGCGCCGCTTCAGCCCGATCAGGTTCAGCCCGTGCAATTCCCCATCGGGGCCGGAAACCAGCCCGAAGGGCATGACATCATGCGTCACCCGTGTCAGCGCGCCGATCATCGCGCCTTCGCCGACGCGAATGAACTGGTGCAACCCTGCCGAGGCACCCACAATCACATTCTGTTCGATGATGACATGACCTGCGACACCGGCATAATTGGCCAGAATCACATTATTGCCGATCTGCGCGTCATGGCCGACATGCGCGCCCGCCATGATCAGGCAGTTATCGCCCACGCGCGTTACCCCGCCCCCGCCTTCGGTGCCCAGATGCACCGTGGCGTTTTCGCGGATGCGGCAATTGCGGCCTACGATCAACCTTGTGCGTTCGCCTGCATATTTCAGATCCTGCGGCACTTCGCCGACCGAGGCGAAGGAAAAGATCGTGCAGCCCGCGCCGATCTCGGTCCAGCCAGTGACAAGCGCGTGCGGCTTGACCGTGACATTGTCGCCCAGAACCACCTCTGGCCCGATAATCGCGAAGGGACCGATCACGCTGCCCGCGCCGATCTGCGCGCCGTCTTCGACAATCGCCGAAGGGTGAATCCGGGCGCTCGGGTCAATCAGACTGGAATTCACGCCGACACACTCGCATTGACATCAATCATGGCAGCAAATTCGGCCTCGGCTGCGACCTCGCCATCGACCTTGGCAACACCTTCGAATTTCCAGATCCTGGTCGAGCCGCGCTTGACCTGCACATGCAGTTCCAGCACATCGCCCGGCACCACCTTGCGGCGGAACTTGGCCTTGTCGATGGACATGAAATAGACCAGCGGCGCCTTGTCGCCAAAACCTACCGACATGCCCACCAGCACGGCTGCGGTCTGGGCCATCGCCTCGATGATGGTGACACCGGGCATGATCGGCGCACCGGGGAAATGCCCCTGAAAATGCGGTTCATTGAAGGTGACATTCTTGATGCCCACCGCCGATTGCCGCGCCGTGATGTCGCGCACCTTGTCCACCAGCAGGAAGGGATAGCGATGCGGGATGATCTTCATGATGGTGGCCAGATCCGCCTCGGAAGGCACGGTCAGGTCAGGGCTGGCGGCAGAATCGGTCATGCGAAAACGTCCTTTGGCGGGTCAGAATGGCGGGCAGTGCACGCACGCCCCTATGTCGAGACTGCTCTAGCAAGCGCGCAGGAAGCTGACAAGCATATGCGCCCTATGGCAGGGTCAACGGAGTGGGCGAGGGGCCGCCATCGCCCAGAACCTCATCCAGCGCGCTGATCGCGTCATCGGTCATGTCCATCCCGGCCACGCCGATGATGACCGCGCGCCCGTCGATCAGGATTTGTGCGCCGGATTCTTCCAGCACATCGCGCAACACTGGCAGGGCAAGACGGAAGAAGCGGCGCTGTTCGTTTTCTTCATACTGTCCCAGCCGGATGCGCTTTTCCGCCTGGGCGCGGCGGATTTCCTGTGCCCGCTGGTCGAAGCGATCCGCCTCGGCGCGAAATTCGGCCGGGTCCATCTGCGGGCGCGCTTCGGTCAGTTCCATCTCGCGCGCGGTCAACTGCTCCAGCAGCGCGTCATTTTCGGCCTCCAATGCGCGCGAGGCGGTTTCTATCTCTGCCTCGACCCGCAGGCCGAAGGCCGAGTTGCGAAACAGCCGCTCTTCATCCAGCGTGCGCAATTGCAGCCGGGGATCGGCCAGATCGGCATGGACAGGCTGGCCCAGCGAAAACCCCGGCAGACCCTGGGCATGGCCTGGGGCGGCAGGCATGAAAGCCGCCGCCCCGAAAAGCAATCCCGCCAGAACGGGCTGACGCATCAGAATTGCGACACGATCGAGAAGTCGAAATTCTGGGTCCGGTCATAGGGGCGCTTGCGCACCGCGCGCGAGAAGTCAAAGCGCAGAACACCCAGCGGGCTGTCCCAGAACATCGACACACCGACTGTGGCGCGCAGATGCATCTTGTTGGAATTTTCACCCAATGGGCTGACCATACCCGTTCCTGCAAGGCCGCCGATACTATCGACGCCCCAGACCGAGCCGACATCTGCAAACACGCCACCCGACAGCCCGTATTCTTCGGGGGTGCCCAGCGGAAAGCGCGCCTCTGCCGAAGCCACGACATAGCGGTTGCCGCCCAGAACATCGTTATTGGTCGCGCCGAAGTCACGCGGTCCTGATGCCCCGTGGCGGAAGCCGCGCATGACATCGGCAAGCTGGAAGCGTTCCGAATAGCGCGATCTGCCATTGACCATGTGCAACGCCCCGCCACGCAGATCGCCCATCAGCTTCAGGTCTTCGCCGAAGAACGCCATTTCATAGCCCGCGCGGGCTTCGGTCTTGACGTAACGACGGCTGTTGTTGCCGACAGCGAAATCCTGCGACAGGCTGAAGACCATGCCCTGTGACGGGTCGATCCCCTTTTCGCGCGTATCGAAACTGTAGGTATAGCCCAGCGAACCGGTAATCGCTGTTCCTGCTGCCTGATCATCGGCCAGCCGGTTCGATGCGACAGGATCCGCCGGGACAAATCCCGGCAGAGCTAGGTTGTTCAGGCCACGCATCCGGTCCAGCACCAGCCCCTGACGCAGTTGCAGCCGACCGAATTCGCTGACCGGAAAGCCGATGGCGTTGCTCAGGAAGGCATTTCTGGTGTCAAAATTGGAATTGAGCTGGCTGGTTTCGCGGTATCCAATGCCAAACGAATAGGACAGGTCACGGTCAAACATCGCCGGTTCGGTGAACATCAGCGAGATATCGCGCGAACCTTTGATGACATTGAAGTTGACCCCCAATTGCTGGCCGCGACCAAGGAAGTTCAGCTCGGAAAAACTGATGCCGAAACCCACGCCTTCCGTGCGGGCATAGCTGACCGAAAAGCCAAGCGAGCCGGTCGTTGTCTCTTCCACCTCGACATCGATAACGGCCTGATCGGGGGCTGACCCGGCGCGTGGTTCCACCGAAACGTCAGAAAAATATTCCAGCGCGCGGATACGTTCCGCCGCCTCGCGAATTTCGCGCGGGTTCAGCGGGTCGCCTTCAGCCTTGATGAACTGCCGGCGAATCACGCGGTCCTGGGTCGTGGTGTTGCCCTGAATGTCGATGCGTTCGACGAAGATACGCTCGCCGCGCACCATTGCAAATTCGACATCGATGGTCTGGGTGCGGTTGTTGCGGGTAAAGCGCGGTTCGGCGCGGATGAAGCGGCGGCCTTCACGCTCTGCGCGCTGTTCCAGCCGCGCGATGCTCTGGTCCAGTGTTGTGGGCGTGAACAGATTGCCCGGACGCACGCGCAGTTCGGTTTGATAGGCGGCAGCATCCAGCCCTTCAACCTCGCTGGTGACAGAGATATCACCAAAGCGGTATTGCTGCCCTTCGCGGATATTGAAGGTCAGGAAGAAGCGGTCACGCTCGCGCGCCATTTCCGGTGTCACCGACAGGATCTGGAAATCGACATAGCCGCGCGACAGGTAGAAATCGGTCAGAAGCTGGCGATCCAGCGCGATGCGTTCGGCGATGAAGGTGTCACTCTGGATGATCCAGCGCAGCACACCCGCCTGCTTGGTGCTGAGCACCTGGCGCAGCCGATAGTTGGAAAAGGCACGATTGCCGACGAAAGAGACGCGCTCTATCTCGACGACATTGCCCTCGCGGATTTCGAAGGCCAGATCGACGCGGTTATCGCCGCGCGGCAGGATTTTCGGCGTGACCTCTGCCGCGGTGCGCCCGCGACGGTTGTAAAGCTCGGCAATTGCGCGCGCATCGGCTTCGACCACCGAAGGCGACAACACACGGCCAGAGGTGGTCTGCACCACTTCGGCGATGTCATCATCATCGATGCGGCGATTGCCTTCGAAATTCACGATGCCGATGATCGGGTATTCCTTGACGCGGATCACCAGCGTATTGCCACGCGGTTCCAGATCAACCTCTTCGAACAGGCCAGAGCCGGAAAGCTGCCCCACAGCCGCGCTAAGCTGGCCCGCGCTGACCGTCTGACCCCGCCTGATTCCCGCCAGCCCGATAATGGTGCTGTCATCTACACGCTGATTGCCGTCGATCTGGATTGTGCCAAAGCGGAAATCCTGCGCAGAGGCAGGTCCGACAAAAGCGAAACTTGTCAATGAAATCAGACAAAATAGTGCCGCAGCAAAGAAGTGCGGGCAAATGCCCATACCCCCTCTGCGCGACGGCAGCATCGCAAAGATTCCGCGCATATCGGGCCCCGTATTTCCGCATTTTTGTTACTCACTGCCTAGCGAGTTGTTGCGGCGGAGTCAAAGCAATCGCAGAGGCGCGCTGACAAGCTGTGGCAGTTGGGGCGCGGTCCGGCGGCGCGTACGGGCAGGGCTGTGCGCGGGCGTGTTGGATTCGTGTGAATAATGGCATCCGACATGGAAAGGGGCGCAACGTCTTCGCTGCGCCCGTCAGATCCGCAAGGTTTGGCGCGCTCAGCGCATCGGCATCATTTCTTGCGGGGCATAGCCCAGATAGGCCGAGACCAGACTCGCCACGCCCATCGCCGCAAGGATCAACGCGATCACCAGCACCCGGTCCGCGATATTGCGCCAGATGATGCGGGCATTTTGCAGTTCAAGATCAATGTAAGCCATAGCAGCCTCCTTCACATCCACATTTGCCGCGCTTTGCGGCGGGAATGTGGCGTGAAGGCGGCATTGTCGCGATCAGCAGGTCAGATCCGTGAACAATGCGAAGGCAAACAAGGTCAGCACAATGGACAGCCCGATGATCATCAGGATGCGCAGCGCCTGATCCCCGACAGGGCGGCGCATGACCGCCTCATAGGCGTAAAACACCAGATGCCCGCCATCCAGCGGCGGAATCGGAAACAGGTTCAGAAGCCCGATGGCCACCGACAACACGGCAATGAACCAGATGAATTCCATCAGCCCGTCACTGGCCGTCGCCGCCGAGGCTTCGGCAATGCCGATGGGGCTGGACAGGTTGCAGGTGCTGATATGGCCCGCGACCATATAGTAAAGCCCCTCGACCGAGGTGCGCAGCACGCGCCAGATCTGGCCCAGCGCCATTCCCGATGCTTCCAGCAGGCCCGGTGTGCGGGTGCTGTATTCGAACACCGCGCCCGATGTCAGCCCGATCAGGTAGCGCGTTTCAAACCCGCCTTCGGGCAGCGGCAGATCAGTGCTACGCGGCACCAGGGTCAGATTGACGATGTCGCCATCGCGCCAGACCGTCAGATCCAGCGCCCGGCCTTCCGATGCTGCCACCAGATCGCGCAATTCACCAAAGGTTGCGACCGGAGTATCACCGATATGGGTGATGACATCACCGCGCTGCATCTGTGCTTCGCGCGCGGCGGATTGCATCGCCACCGACCCCGCCAGCGGCGGCTGCGGGTGCGGCCCGCTGACCTGCATCACCCGCCCGTCGCGTTCGACGGTATAGGTCAGAACCGGTTCGCGCGGCAGATCATCGGCGGCGCCCATGAAATCGGCCAGGGTTTCGGTCTCGATCCCTTCAACGGCCAGGATATGGTCGCCGGGGCTTAGCTCGAAAGGTTGTGCGGGCAGGGGCGTGATCTCGCCGACGATGGGTTCATCGACCGCCACCCCGTCCCATATCAGCAGGGCCGCAAAGACGACAAACGCAAAGATGAAGTTGAAGACCGGCCCGGCAGCGACAGTGACGGTGCGCGCCCAAAGGGGTGCGCCATGCATGGTTCGGCGGCGCTGCTGCGCGCTCATCTGCGCCATCGCGTCGCCATCCTTGCCCGATGCGGCATCGGAATCGCCTGCGAATTTCACATATCCGCCCAGGGGTATCGCCGCCACCTGCCAGACCGTGCCGCGCTTGTCGCGCCTGCTGGTCAGGACCGGGCCAAAGCCGATCGAAAACACATCCGCATGAATGCCCGACCAGCGCCCGACAATGTAATGGCCATATTCATGCACCGCGACGATGATCGACAGCACCACCACGAAAGCCGCGATGGTGTAGAAGAAATTGCCGAAGCTGGGCAGAATCCCGATGAAATCCAAGTCTATCCCCTTTGCACAGGCCGCGATTGTGGCCGATCAGCCCGCGCGTCTGTTGATGGCCGCGATCTGCCGGATGGCGATCTGTCTGGCCATTTGATCCATATGCACCACGCTTTCAAGCGCTTCTACCGGCGCAGTCAGGCCAGAATCGGGCAAGAGCCGATCAATTGTGCGTTCCACCAGCCGCGCCATGTCCATGAAGCCGATCTGTCCGGCGATGAAGGCATCGAGCGCGACTTCCTTGGCGGCGTTGAAGGCCGCGCCGGAATGGCCGCGCAATTCCATCACCTGCCGCGCAAGGCGCAGCGCGGGGAAGCGTGCGGGATCCGGGGCTTCGAAATCCAGCCGCGCCAAGGCCGCCAGATCCAGCCGCTGCACCGGCAATTCAGCACGTTCGGGCCAGTTCAACGCATAACCGATGGCGTGGCGCATATCGGGCGCACCCATATGCGCCATCATCGCCCCGTCGCGAAACCCCACCAGCGCATGGATGATCGATTGCGGATGGACAATCGTGTCGATCTGGTCGGGATACAGGCCGAAATATTCGCGCGTCTCGATCAGTTCCAGCGCCTTGTTGAACATCGAGGCCGAATCGATGGTGATGCGCTGGCCCATCGACCAGTTCGGATGGGTCTGTGCCTGCGCCAGCGTGACCTGTTCCAGCGCATCGCTGTCCCAGTTGCGAAACGGCCCGCCAGAGGCGGTGATGATCACACGCTCGACCGTGGCGATGTCTTCGCCCACCAGCGCCTGAAACACCGCCGAATGTTCGCTGTCCACCGGCAGGATGCGCGCGCGGTGGCGCGCGGCCTCTGCCATCAGCAGCGGGCCAGCCGTGACCAGCGATTCCTTGTTGGCCAGCGCCAGTGTCGCACCTTGCGCCAGCGCGCGAAACCCCGGTTCCAGACCTGCGGCCCCGACAATCGCCGACATGACCCAGTCAGCGGGGCGCGCCGCGGCCTCGATCAGCGCATCGGTTCCTGCGCCGACCTCTGTGCCGGTTCCGGCAAGCGCCTCCTTCAGGGCAAGGTAACAATCGTCATGCGCGCTCACGGCCAGTTCGGCGCGCAAGGCCCGCGCCTGCTCTGCCAGCCGCGCGACATTGCGCCCGCCGGTCAGCGCGACCACGCGGATATCAGAGCGGCGCGACAGCAGATCGAATGTGCTTTCGCCTATCGACCCTGTTGCCCCGAAGACCGAAACCCGCATCAACGCCCCGTCATCCCAGCGCGCCCAGCAATGCAAGGATCAACACCATCAGCGCGGCTGAAATCATGGCGTCGAAGCGATCAAGCACGCCGCCATGTCCGGGGATCAGGTTCGAACTGTCCTTGACCCCCACATGGCGCTTGATGGCGCTTTCAGCGATGTCCCCGGCCTGTCCGGCCATTGCAATCAGCACTGACAGGAAAACCAGCCCCGCCCCTGCCCCCAGAAGCCCGCCAAAGGCCCATCCAACAAGCGCGGCCAGAACCCAGCCCGCCACAGTGCCCGACCATGTCTTCTTGGGGCTGACGCGCGGCCAAAGCTTCGGCCCGCCGATCATGCGACCGGCAAAATAGCCTGCCACATCAGAGCCGATGACAAGCAGAACCAGCCACAACACCCAAGCCAGGCCGAAATCTTCCCGAAGCAGGATCAGGCCAAGCCCGGCAAACAGGATCAACGCCAGATAGGGGCCAGAAATGCCGCGATCCCTGGGCAGAAGCTGCGACAGCAGCACCCCGCCCGCCAGCACAAGGCCGAGCGTTGCAAAAACGCCTGCCGCCCCCATCTGCGACAGCGCGCCCAAAAGCGCCAGCACGAATACCACAAGCCCGCCCCCTGCCCCCATCAGCACAGGCTTGCGCGGCGTTGCTGCGGGGTCGATCATGCACGCATATTCCCACACCATCGCGCCACACAACGCACAGACCAGAATGACAAAGACCATCCCGCCCGCCCAGACTGCCGCGATGCCGACCAGCGCCATTGCCGCGCCCGACATCACCCGCGCGCCAAGATCGCCGAATTTGCCGTCCGGCCCCGTCACGACGAGACCCCGCCAAAGCGGCGTTCGCGCTGCCCGAAAGCGGTCAGAATATCGGCCATCACCTGCGGCGTGAAATCCGGCCACAGCACCGGGCTGAAGACATACTCGGAATAGGCCGCCTGCCACAGCAGGAAATTCGACACCCGCGTTTCGCCCGATGTGCGCACCACAAGATCGGGGTCAGGCAGGAAATGCGTGTCCAGATAGCGGCTGATGGTGTCCTGCGTCATGGCGTCAGGGTCCAGCTTGCCCGTTGCGACATCGCGCGCCAGCGCCCGGCTGGCGCGGGTGATTTCATCGCGCCCCCCGTAATTGATGGCAACCGACAGATGCAGCAGGTCATTGGCGTCGGTTTCGGCCTCGATCCAGCCCATCAGTTCCTGCAGGTCGGGGGCCAGCCGGGTGCGGTCACCGATGAAGCGCAGCCGCACACCTTCGCGCTTCAGCCGCTTGGCCTCGGCCCGGATGTAGCGCGACAGAAGCGACATCAGCCCCAGCACCTCTTCGTTCGAGCGCTTCCAGTTTTCGGTCGAAAAGGCATAGAGCGTCAGGTAGCGGATGCCCAGCCGCGGGCAGGCTTCCACCAGTTCGCGCACGCGTTCCCCGCCCTTGCGATGCCCGACCAGACGCGGCCAGCCCCGATTGGCGGCCCAGCGCCCATTGCCATCCATGATCACCGCGACATGCAGTCCGGCACCCGGCCCGGATCGCTCCGGCTGCGGCTTGGCTGCATTGTCAAACATCATGGCTATACCCAATGAAACAGAACTTGTGACGGCAAAGAAGGCGACGGCGTCAGACCGTCATGATCTCGCCCTGCTTGTCTTCCAGCGCCTGATCGACCCTGGCGATATAGCTGTCGGTCAGTTCCTGAATCTCTTCGGACCACAGCTTCTGCTCATCCTCGGACATGCCGGCGGCCTTGGCTTTCTTGATCTGGTCCATGCCGTCACGGCGCAGGTTGCGGATCGCAACGCGGGCATGTTCGGCATATTGCGCGGCCACACGGGTCAGTTCGCGGCGGCGTTCCTCGTTCAGTTCGGGGATCGGCAGCATGATGATGGTGCCATTAAGCTGCGGGTTGATGCCCAGCCCGGATTCGCGGATCGCCTTTTCGACCTTGCCCACAAGCGACTTGTCCCAGACATTGATGGTCACCATGCGCGGTTCGGGCACATTGACCGTGCCGACCTGATTGATGGGGGTCATCTGGCCGTAGGCGTCGACCTGCACCGGCTCCAGCATCGAGGCCGAAGCCCGCCCGGTGCGCAAGGACGCAAATTCCGTGCGCAGCGCCGCAATCGCCCCGTCCATGCGGCGTGTCAGATCGTCAAGGTCAATTTCCATCTCTTCCGACATTGTGGTATTCCCTGTCCTTGGCGGGTCAGCATCTGCACCCTGCTGCCCCAGTCTTCTACCTGCAAAACCCGTCCGATGTAAGCCCGCAGCCCGCGGGTCAGTCGCTGACGCGGGTATAGACGCCCTCGCCGCGCAGGATACCTGCAAAACCGCCCGGTTCATCCAGCGAAAAGACGATGATCGGCAGATGATTGTCACGCGCCAGCGCAATGGCAGAGGCATCCATCACCTGCAAATGCTTGACCAGCACATCATCAAAGCTGATTTCGTCATAGCGCTTGGCATCGGCGTGTTTGTTGGGATCCTTGTCATAGACCCCGTCGACCTTGGTGCCCTTGAAGATCGCCTCGCAGGCCATTTCATTGGCGCGCAGCGTCGCGGCGGTATCGGTGGTGAAATACGGGTTGCCGGTGCCCGCGGCAAAGATGCACACGCGCTTCTTTTCCAGATGGCGCACGGCGCGGCGGCGGATATAGGGTTCGGCGACCTCGTCCATGCGGATGGCGCTGATCACGCGGGTAAACACGCCCAGCCCCTCCAGCGCCGATTGCATTGCCAGCGCATTCATCACCGTGGCCAGCATGCCCATATAATCGGCGGTGGTGCGTTCCATCCCCTGCGCCGACCCGGCCAGCCCGCGAAAGATGTTGCCACCCCCGATGACCATGCAGATCTCGACCCCAAGATCATGCACCGACTTCACTTCGCGCGCGATGCGCTCGACCGTTGGCGGGTGCAGCCCATAGCCCTGATCCCCCATCAGCGCCTCGCCCGAAATCTTCAGCATCACGCGCTTGTAGGTTGGGTTGTCCTGCATGGGTCCGGTCCTTGTTGCGGTCAACAGCCGCGCGCAGGGCGCGCATGCGGGCGTGACACTTTCATTGGCGTGCAAAATGTCGGAAAACGGGGCCGGGTTCAATGTGAAAGCAGGCTGGGATGCAGGAAATGGCCGACCCTTTGCGGCAGGCGCGGGAAATGCTGGAAAGCGCGCCACCCGACCCGGCGCGGCCCGTGCTGCTGGCTGGTCCCACCGCCAGCGGCAAATCCGCACTGGCGCTGATGCTGGCACAAGATCAGGGGCGGGTGATCATCAATGCCGATGCGCTGCAGGTCTATGCCATGTGGCAGATACTGAGCGCACGCCCTTCAGCCGCGGAAACCGGGCAGGTGCCGCATTTGCTGTATGGCACGGTCGGGCATGATCAGGACTGGTCGGTCGGCCATTGGCTGCGCGCGGTAACTGCGCTGCTGCATCAGCACCCCAATGCCGTGGTGGTGGGCGGCACGGGGCTGTATTTCGCGGCCCTGACCGAAGGGCTGGCCGAAATCCCCCCGACCCCGCCCGAAATTCGCAAGCTGGCAGATCAGCGCATGGCGCGCGACGGTCAGGCCGCGCTGCTGGCCGAACTGGACCCCGCCACAGCCGCGCGCATCGACACCGCCAACCCCGCCCGCATCCAGCGCGCATGGGAGGTGTTGCAGGCAACCGGGCGCGGGCTGGCGGACTGGCAGGCCAACACCCCGCCCCCCGCCCTGCCGCTGTCGCGCGCCAGCGCCTATGTGCTGCGTCCGTCCAGGGACTGGCTGAACACACGAATCGATTCGCGGTTTGATGGCATGATCGCCGCAGGCGCGCTGGAGGAAGCGCGCGCCGCCCTGCCCCATTGGCAACCCGGCGCGCCCTGGACCAGGGCCATCGGTGCCCCCGAACTGATCGCGCATCTTCAGGGCCATATCTCGTTGCACCATGCTATCGAGGCCGCGAAACTTGCCTCTCGGCAATATGCCAAACGCCAGCGAAGCTGGTTTCGCAACCGCTGCCGTGATTGGACATCGCTGGTGTTCGCCGTCTGACGAAAGCTTGCTGCGCCTGGGCGTTTTGTCCGCGACAGGCGGCAATGCGGTCATCGGTCCTGTGACGCGGCTGGGTGTTGCGACTTCGGCCCCAAGGGTTGTGCCCGCCACGCAGCGCGCCTTGTTTCCGCGCGGGGGCTATGGCGCAAGCGTCGGCAACCGGGCTTCAAGCCGCCACAGGGGATCTTCTGCCGGGTGACGAACACAAGGCTGAACACCGCGCGCAGAGTCACCGATTTGCCACGCTTGATCCAAAATCATAGGCGCGACTCACATGCCCGTGATGGTTGTGCCTTTCAAAGCCCGGTTGTGGCCTTACTCTGGCCAGTATCCGGGGGGATTCGATCAGTCATGACAACAATACCACAGCCCAAACCTCGCCTTCAGACCCAGTCTCTGGCGCGCTTCTGCAATGGTCCGAAATGGCAGCTTGAAACGCTGCGCGCGCTGCGCGAGCCGCTGTTCTTGTGGGTCACGCATGGGCAGGGGCGCATCAGCATTGCCGGCAGCACGCGCGGGTTTCATCCGCACAACGCCATTTTCATTCCCGCAGGGGTCATGCACAGCTTTCACGCCATGACCCGCGTGCAGGGTGTGGCGTTGCACTTAGGCGATGTGCATGGGCTGGAACTGCCCGACCGGCCGCTGCATCTGCGGCTGCGCGATGGCGGATCACAGGTCGAAGTCAGCCAGATGGTGGACGAAATCCAGCGCGAACTGGACAGTAACAAACCCTTCGCGGATCGCGCCGTGAAGCTGCAACTGGGCTTGCTGGCGGTCTGGCTGGAACGCCACAGCGTTGAAAATTCAGATGATTTCCGACTGGCCGCGCCGCAAAACGCGAATGAACGGCTGGTCGCGCGCTACACCGCATTGCTGGAACGCGAGTTCGGTTCCAACCTGAATGTCACCGATTACGCAACCGCGCTGGGCGTCACCGCGACCCATCTGACACGCGCCTGCCGCGCCAGTTGCGGGCGCACGGCGATGGCACTGTTGCAGGAACGTCGCCTGTTCGAGGCCCGCAAGCTTCTGGCCGAAACCCGCATTCCGGTGCAGGATATCGCGCGCAATCTGGGCTTTTCGACGCCGGGGTATTTCGCGCGCGCCTTTGCCCAACAGGTTGGCCAGCCACCTTCGGCCTATCGCAAGGCGCATTTGCGCCAAGGCGCAATTCACTGACGATCAGGCCGCGCGGCCCCGCCATCGCGCTTGTTGCGGCGGCGCTGATCAGGGCAATAAAGCATGTCGCTCAAAACCGGTAACTGCTTTTGAGCAGCATGCTTTATCCGCGCAGCACGCCACCTGTGGCTTTTTGCACCTTCTCGATGATCTTGCGGCTGACCGCCTCGATCTGATCTTCGGTCAGGGTCGCGTCCGTGGGTTGCAGCCGCACGCTGATCGCCAGCGATTTGCGCCCCGGCCCAAGCTGGGCTTCCGCCCTGGCCCCGGTGAATTCGTCAAACACCCGCACATCGCTGATCAGCGCCTTGTCGGCCCCGGCAGCGGCATTGACCAGCGCCAGCGCATCGACCTTCTGGTCGGTGACAAAGGCAAAGTCACGCTCCACCGCCTGAAGCGGGCTGATCTGAAGCGCCTGCCGCGCGGTCTTGCGCGCCCTGGGCATGGGCGGGTTTTCCAGCAGCACGGTCAGACCGACCACCGGGCCTTTGACATCAAAGCCCCTGATCACGCGCGGGTGCAATTCGCCAAAGATCGCCATTGGCAGTTTCGGGCCAAGGCTGATCACACCTGCACGGCCAGGGTGGAACCAGGCCGGCAGGTTGCGCGTGATCTGGACCTTCGCAGGTGCCCCGATCGCGTTCAGCACGGCCTCGGCATCGGCCTTGGCGTCATAGAGGTCCACATTGCGCCGCGCGCCGAACGGATTGCGCGCAGCATTGGCACCCACCAGGATCGCCGCGGCCTGCAAATGCTGCTGCCCCGGTTCGCCGCCGCTGAAGGCGGGGCCGACCTCGAACAATGCCAGATCGGCGAAGCCGCGCGCCTGATTGCGCGCAGCGGCCTGCAACAGCCCCGGCAGAAGGTCGGGGCGCATATGCGTCATTTCCGAACTAATCGGGTTTTCCAGCCGCACCGCATCGGTGCCGCCGCCAAAGGCTTCCGCTGCGGCCTGATCAACGAAGCTGTAGGTCACGCATTCATTGTAACCCAGCCCCGCCAGCATGCGGCGCGCGGCGCGTTCGCGCTGCTGCATGGGCGTCAGGATCGGGCGCGGCACGCCAGCATCGGCGCGCGGCAAGGGCTGACCTTCGAGCTTGCTGAGCGAGGCCACGCGCGCGATTTCCTCGACCAGATCGGCCGCGCCCAGAATGTCGGGGCGCCAGCTCGGCGGGCTGGCCTGATTGCCGTCAAGGCTGAAACCCAGCGCCTGAAGCGTGGCGCGCTGCTGCGCTTCGGGGATGTCCATGCCCACCAGCGCGCCCACGCGGGCGGGGTCAAACGGGTAGCTGCGGGCCGTATCCAGCGCCGCGCCATCCTGCACCACATGCGATGGCGCGCCGCCACAGATATCGAGGATCATCTGCGTGGCCAGTTCCAGCCCATCCAGCGTGAAGGCCGGGTCCACCCCGCGTTCAAAGCGGTAGCGCGCATCCGAATTTATCTTCAGCGCGCGGCCCGTCGCGGCAATGGTGATCGGATCCCAATAGGCCGATTCCACGAACACATTCACCGTGTCGCCGGTGCAGCCCGAATGCTCGCCCCCCATGATCCCGGCCAGACTTTCGGGGCCGGTTTCATCCGAGATCAGCATCTGGCCTGCGGCGATGGTGTAGCTTTTGTCATCGAGCGCCAGCAATTCCTCGCCACCCTTCGCGGGGTGAATGCGCAGACTTCCCTGCACCTTGTCACCGTCGAACACATGCAGCGGGCGGTTCAGATCAAAGGTGAAGAAATTGGTGATATCCACCAGCGCCGAGATCGGGCGCAGCCCGATGGCGCGCAGCCGCTTTTGCAGCCAGTCGGGCGAGGGGCCATTCCTGACCCCACGGATCAGCCGACCGGTGAAATGCGCGCAGCCCTTGTCTTTCAGTTCCGGCGCGATCTCAACCCCGATGGGACTGGCGAAACTGCCGGCAACGGGCATCACTTTCAGCGGCTGGAGCGTTCCCAAGCCCCGCGCGGCCAGATCGCGGGCAATGCCGCGCACGCCCAGCGCATCGGGGCGGTTGGGGGTGATGGCGATTTCTATCACCGGGTCATTCAACCCGGCATAATCGATGAAACGCGCGCCCAGCGGCGCATCTTCGGGCAGATCGATAATGCCCTGATGATCATCCGAGATCAGCAATTCGCGTTCCGAACACAACATGCCATTACTGGCCTGCCCGCGAATGACACCGGGTTTCAGATCAACCCCGGTGCCGGGGATATGCGTGCCCACGGGCGCAAAGACGCCGCGCATGCCGGTGCGGGCATTGGGCGCGCCGCACACGACCTGCACTTCCTGCGGGGCGCCATCGGGACCATCGGGCCATGTTTCCACGCGACACAGGCGCAGACGGTCGGCATCGGGGTGGGGGGCAGCTTCGATCACGCGGGCAATGCGGAACACGCCCAAGCTGGCGGCGGGGTCGATGATTTCCTCGACCTCCAGCCCCAGATCGGTCAGCGCCTCTGCGATCTGATCCAGCGTGGCCTGTGTGTCCAGATGGTCCTTCAACCAGCCAAGTGTGAACTTCATGTGCCTATCCCGAATTCGTTCCCTGTTGCCGCAACGCTGTTCAGGTCGCCCCTGCCTAGCGGTCGCGCGGATCGCGGCTGCGGTCATCCGCGTTGTCATCATCTTCTTCGTCATCGGGCAGATTGAAGAAGCTGTCGGCATCGCTGTAATCGGCAGCGGCGGGGGTGTCCTCGTCGGATTTCATGTCGCTGAGGGTGAAGTTTTCCAGCCCCGCGATATTTGCAGGCATTTTCGGTTCTGGGTCCATTTCCAGCGACTGCT
The DNA here is from genome assembly GCA_020832655.1 of Paracoccaceae bacterium. Taxonomy (GTDB): domain Bacteria; phylum Pseudomonadota; class Alphaproteobacteria; order Rhodobacterales; family Rhodobacteraceae; genus Roseinatronobacter. The sequence goes on along the minus strand of JAFIEF010000013.1, from coordinate 17,726 downwards.
CGGTGGAAACCAGCTTGCGGCGTTCCTCGTCAGACATCACCGCACCTTCTTCGGCACGCTTGGCGGCGGCTTTCTGCACTTCCTTGTCAAGCTCGGACTGCTTGCACAGCCCCAGCGCCACAGGGTCGATGGGTTGCAGATTGTTGATGTTCCAATGCGTGCGTTCGCGGATCGCCTGAATCGTGCTGTTGGTGGTGCCCACCAGACGCCGGATCTGCGCATCTGCCAGTTCGGGGTGAAACTTCACCAGCCACAGAATCGCGGCGGGGCGATCCTGGCGCTTGGACAGCGGCGTATAGCGCGGCCCACGGCGCTTTTCCTCGCCCTCTGCGGCGGGGTTGTATTTCAGCTTCAGCTTGTAGACGGGGTCTTTTTCCGCGCGCTCGATCTCGATCGGGTCAAGCTGGTTGTTGGCGATGGGGTCGAACCCCTTGACGCCAGTTGCAACATCGCCATCCGCAATGCCCTGGACCTCCAACTCGTGCAGGCCGCAGAACTCGGCGATCTGCTTGAAACTAAGCGTGGTGTTGTCCACCAGCCAGACGGCGGTTGCCTTGGGCATCAGCGGTTTCGACATGACATCCACTCCTGTCATAATGGCGCGCTTGTCCAAAGCGCATAACTTCTTCGTGCCGGGAATTCGGCTACAGGCCGGGCCTGCGAACCCTCGATTTCAGGGATTAAGCGGCTTATAGCGGCAGATGTCAGCAAGGGAAAGCAAAAATGCGGATGGTTTTCGGGGCAATACTGCTGGTGGCGGTGCTGGGGGGCTTTGCCCTGATGGGCCGCGACACGGCGCGACCGGGGCCAGAGGGCTATCTGATTCTGGCCATCAGCTGGACGCCAAGCTGGTGCGCGGGCGAAGGCGATGCGCGCGGGGATGCGCGCTGCGCCGACGGGTCGGGGGCAGGCTGGCTGGTGCATGGGCTTTGGCCCCAGCATGAAGGCGGCGGCTGGCCCGAATATTGCGACACCGACCATGCGCCCGCCAGCCGCGCCCAGACCGCAGCGATGCGTGACATCATGGGGTCAAGCGGGCTGGCAGCGCATCAATGGCGCAAGCATGGCACTTGCAGCGGGCTGGATGCAGAAACCTATTTCGACCGGACGCGGGCGGCCTTCGCCGCGCTTGCCCTGCCCGATGCGCCAACGCAGGGCCGCCCCACCCGACCCGAGGAATTGCTGAACCGCGTGCAACAGTCCAATCCCGACTTGCAGGATGGCATGGCGATTATCACCTGCCGCGCCGGGCTGGTGCAGGAACTGCGCCTGTGCCTGACTCATGATCTGCGCTACCGGGGCTGCGACGGCGATATGCTGGCGCGGATGTGTCGCAGTGAAACCGTGCTGAAGCCTGCTTTGCGATAGGCGCTGCTTGCGCTCTTTCACCGGCTGCAAGATCGGCGTAATCTGCGCCCATGCCTGACCTGTTCGACCAGACCCCGGACCCGAAACGCGACGCGGACAGCGCCTCGCGCCCGCTGGCCGACCGCATGCGCCCGTGCAAGCTGGCAGAGGTGATCGGACAGGACAAGGCGCTTGGCCCTGACGGCCCCTTGGGCAGCATGCTGGCGGCAGGGCGGATCGGCTCGATCATCCTGTGGGGGCCGCCGGGGGTGGGCAAGACCACCATTGCGCGGCTTCTGGCCGATGAAACCGATCTGCATTTCGTCCAGATCAGCGCGATCTTCACCGGCGTGCCCGATCTGCGCAAGGTGTTCGAACAGGCAAGGCTGCGCCAGCGCCAGGGGCGCGGCACGCTGTTATTCGTTGACGAAATCCATCGCTTCAACAAATCCCAGCAGGACAGCTTTCTGCCGCATATGGAAGATGGCACCATCACGCTGGTGGGTGCCACCACGGAAAACCCGTCTTTCGAACTGAATGCCGCGTTGATGTCGCGCGCGCAGGTGATCGTGCTGACACGGCTGAGCCTTGCGCATCTGGAGCTTCTGGCCCAGCGCGCCGAAAAACTTCTGGGCCGCGCCCTGCCCCTTGACGGCCCCGCGCGCGAGCAATTGCTGGAAATGGCCGATGGCGACGGGCGCGCGGCACTGAACCTGATCGAGCAGGTATTGGCATGGCAGGTCACAGGCAAGCTGGACAGCGCCACGCTTGGCGCAAGGCTGGCGCGGCGCGCGGCGCAATATGACAAATCAGGCGACGCGCATTACAACCTGATCTCGGCGCTGCACAAATCGGTGCGCGGCTCGGACCCCGATGCAGCCCTTTACTGGCTGGCACGGATGATGACGGGCGGCGAAGACCCGCGCTATCTGGCGCGGCGGCTTGCGCGCATGGCCATCGAGGACATCGGCATGGCCGACCCGCAGGCGCAGACCGTGTGTCTGGATGCGTGGCAAGCCTATGAACGCATGGGCAGCCCCGAGGGCGAACTGGCACTGGCGCAGGCGGTGATCTATCTGGCGCTCGCGCCGAAATCCAATGCAGGCTATGTCGCGTGGAAGGCGGCGGTGAAGCTGGCCAAACAGACCGGATCACAGCCCCCCCCCAAGCATATCCTGAACGCGCCCACCAAGCTGATGAAGGATCAGGGTTATGGCGAAGGCTATGCCTATGACCATGACGCCGAAGAAGGATTTTCGGGGCAGAACTACTTCCCCGATGGCGTCAAGCGCCCGGTGCTGTATCAGCCGGTTGAACGCGGCTTTGAACGCGAACTGGGCAAGCGGGTTGCGTTCTTCGCCAAGCTGCGCGCCACGCGCAGCGGCAAATCCGGCTGATCACCGCGGATGGCCAGCCGTCCCGCCCGCCCGCGCGGGCCACGCGCGGGCAGCGCCCTCGGGGCGTGCAGGGGTGGGTGGGTGGGCACGGCCCGAGGGCGCTTTTGCGCCACCCGGCACAACCTTGCCTCCAGCCGCTCAGGCAGACCCTGCAACACACGCCCCGATCTGGCAACAAGCGATCATGATCAATCCGGCCCATGCATCAATTCGGGCACATCCTGCGCCCCGGCAGAGCCGCGCCCCGACAGGGACGGGTTTTCCATGAAGAAGCGGTGACAGTTGAACAACCGGCGTTCTTCGCCTTCGGATGGCAGGACACGCTGCGCCGGGCCATCGGGCTGCAACACCCAGCTTTGCGCCTGATCGGCCAGATTGGCCGCCATGATCTGACCCATGATCTGTGACTTGACGGTCGGGTTCACGGCCTCGACCAGCGTTTCCACCCGGCGCACCAGATTACGCCCCATCCAGTCGGCAGAGCTGAAGAACACCCGCGCCTGATCAGATGGCAGCCCCGCGCCATTGCCGAAACACACAATGCGCGAATGTTCCAGAAACCGCCCGACTATGGATTTCACGCGGATATTTTCCGACAACCCGGCAATGCCGGGGCGCAGCCCGCAAATGCCGCGCACCACCAGCGAAATCTCTACCCCCGCGCGGCTGGCCTCATAGAGCGCATCGATCACATCGGAATCGATGATCGAATTCATCTTGCCCCAGATCTGCGCGGTCCGCCCGGCGCGGGCATGCGCGGCCTCTGCCGCGATCAGTTCCAGCAGGCGCGGCTTCAGCGTCAGCGGCGAGATCGCCAGATTTTCCAGCGCCGCCGGTTCGGCATAGCCCGAAACATAGTTGAACACCCGCGTCGCATCGCGCCCCAGCGCCGCGTCACAGGTAAAGAGCGACAGATCGGTATAGATGCGCGCCGTAATCGGGTGATAATTGCCTGTGCCCCAATGGGTATAGGTGACCAGCCGGTTGCCTTCGCGGCGCACGACAGTGCTGATCTTGGCATGGGTCTTGTAATTGACAAAGCCATAGACCACATGCGCGCCAGAGCGTTCCAGCCTGCGCGACTGGCGGATATTCGCGGCCTCGTCAAAGCGGGCCTTCAACTCGACCAATGCGGTCACGGATTTCCCGGCCTCTGCGGCTTCGCACAGTGCCGCCACGATCGGGCTGTCGCGCGAAGTGCGGTAAAGCGTCTGGCGGATGGCCAGAACATCGGGGTCGCCCGCCGCCTGTTGCAGGAAGCGCACCACCATGTCGAAGGTTTCATAGGGGTGGTGCAGCAGCATGTCCTTCTGTCGGATCGCCGCGAACATGTCGCCGCCATGATCCTGCACACGTTCGGGCACACGCGGGGTAAACCCTGCCCAAAGCAGGTCGGCGCGGTCGTCAAGCACCAGTTCCTTCAGGGTCGAGATGCCCATGATGCCCTGCACCTCGATGACATCTTCCTCGGCCACGCCCAGTTCTTCCATCACCAGTTCGCGCAGATCGCGCGGCGCGCTTGCGGAAATCTTCATCCGCACCACCTCGCCGCGGCGGCGGCGCTTCAGCGCCACCTCGAATTCGCGCACCAGATCCTCGGCCTCTTCCTCGACCTCCAGATCGCTGTCGCGCAAAACCGAGAAGGTGCATGATCCCAGCAGGCGGTAGCCGGGAAACAGGCAGTCCATTTCTGCCAGGATCAGCTCCTCCAGCGGCAGCATGCGAATGGGATCGCCCGGCAGACGCAGGAAACGGTCAATCTGGCCGGGAATCGGAACCAGCGCATCCAGCTTGCGCCCATGCTGGTCGCGCAATTCCATCGCCAGAGAGAACCCGGCATTGGGAATGAACGGAAACGGATGCGCCGGGTCAATCGCAAGCGGGGACAGCACCGGAAACACGTTTTCCAGAAAATAGGCCGAAGCGGCGGCACGATCCGCATCGGTCATGTCATCGCGCGTCAGGATGGTGATGCCGGACGCATGCAAGGCAGGGCGCAGATGCGCCCAGACCTCTTGCTGGTAATCCATCAGCTTGCGCGCATCTTCGTTGATCAGCAGCAACTGCTCTGCCGGGGTCAGCCCGTCATCAGAGGGGGTGGTATTTCCCGCCATCGCCAATTGCCGCAGACCGGCCACGCGCACGGTATAGAATTCATCCAGATTGGTGGCAGAGATCGACAGGAAACGTACCCGTTCCAGCAGCGGCACACGGGGGTTCATCGCCTCTTCCAGCACCCGCCAGTTAAAGGCAAGCCATGACAATTCGCGATTGAAGAAGCGCTGCGGACCGGACGGGTCAAACCCATCCAGATGCTTGGGCGCAGGGAAAGGCGCGTTCAGGAAATCCGCGCTGGGGGGCTGTTGTGGTGTTGCACTCATGAAGGTCTTGTATCCGCGAATTCTGTCAATCTTGTAACGGCGCAGCCGGGGCATTCTGGCTGGCAATGCTATTTCCGCGCGCTGATCAGCGGCTGACCGCCCGCCATCAGCACCACGCGCCCGGCCTCGGCGTCGATCTTGTAGCCATCGACCCGTTGCAGCGCATCGGTGAACAGGCGTTCCTGCTGCTGCAACCCGTCAGGGCAGGCCATCATGGTGCTGGCCATGCGCCCGATACTAAGCACTGCGCCATGACGACGATAGCTGCCGATAAGCCGGTTGCAGCCCACTGTCGCGCTGAAGCGACCATCGGGATAAAAGACAAGCTCTGTCCGCGAAGGGAAGATCGTGGCCTTGCCATCGATCGAGGTCACGTTCCAGACGCTGTCGCTTAATGCTATTTCGGGCGCGATCAGGCGGCAGGGCGCAAGTTCCGCCCCGTCGATGCGCAAGATGCCCTCATCGCCTTTCATGTGAAGCTGGGTGGCGGGGTTGTCGGGGGCCACATAAAGCGTGCCAGAGGCTGCCTCTGACTGGGTCAGCTGCAATGTCTGCTCGTTGAAGCGCAGGCGCAACTCATCAGGCAGGGTGCCAAGTTCCAGCAACTGGTTGCCACATTGCAGCACGGCCGCAGCGCCCATGCGCTCGGTGCGCAGGGCGCGCAGACCGGCAAGCTCGATATCGTCATCGCCGGCAGGCAGCATCACGGGCTCGGCCAGCCAAAGCACATCATCCAGACCGCGCAGCCCGGCCCGCAGGATCAGATCCTGCCCGGATGGTGCTTCCAGCGACACCGCGAACGGGCTTTGCGCGCCATCGGTTGGGCGGCGCAATGACGCAACCGGGTTGTCATTCATATCCGACAACTCGGCAAGGATCATCGTGTCATCGGGCAGCGCGATACGCTCCAGCACCATGATCTCTGCCCTGATCTGGCGCAATTCAGAGGCAGCGCTGGCAGCAGGCATGGCGATAAATCCCGAAATCAGGGCCAGAACGACCGGCAGAAATGACCTTTTCAAGAACGCCTCCACACCACTACTGGGAATGTTCAGAATGTATGCAGCAAGGGGGACACGCACAAGGGCGCAGACGGGCTTTGTGGCGATTTGGCAGGGCTGCGCGGCCACCCTTGCCTGATGCGTCAGCATCAGGCGCGCCCGCGCGCGGTGCAGGGGCGGGCGGGTGGGTGCCGCGCGCGGGCGCCTTGGCGTGTAAGTCTGGCGCGCGGCTAGTCCAGATCAAGACGCCCTTGCATCACCTCGGCGGCCAGCGCGCGGGTGACGGGTTTCTTGCGCGCCAGCGCTTGCGCATCCAGCAGCGCAACCAGATGCTGCGCGCTGGCCAGCGACCGCTCCATCCGCGCCAGCAGATAGGGGATCAGCGTATCGGGGATGCTGATCTGGCGATCCGCAAACAGCTTGGCCAGCACGGCCTCCAGCAGCGCGTCATCGGGGGCCAGAAGCGGCACATGGCTGGCCGCCAGCAGCCGCGAGGCCAGATCCGGCAGATGCACCCCCCAGTCGCGCACCGGCGCGCGCGCGGCCAGCAAAAGCTTGCCGCCCTGCGCGGCCAGCAGGTTGTGCAAATGAAACAGCGCTGCCTCGGCCTGCGGGCCACCCGCGACGCTGTGGGCGTTGTCCAGCGCCACGCCGCCGCGCTGGCCCAGCGCAGGCAGATCCGCCGCCAGCAGATCCTCTGCCCCTTGCAGCAGCGCCGCGTCACACGCCTCGGCCCAGATATGCAGCAGATGCGTCTTGCCCGACCCTTCCGGCCCGGTCAGGGCCAGCTTTCCCGCAGGCCAGTCCGGGCGCAGGACCATCTGAAACGCCGTGGCATTGCAGGGCGCGATGACAAAATCCCCGCGCCGGTACGAAGCGGGCAGTGAAAGCGGCAAATGGAACTGCTCAGCAGGGGCCATGTCAGTCCTCGCGCCGCCGCGGCGCTTGCGCGCCAGAGCCGCCATAAAGGGCGCTGGCGCGATACCGCGCCAGCCCAAAGCGCACCAGCACCCCGATCGCGGCGGCCAGCGGCACCGCGACCAGCATGCCGGTAAAGCCGAACAGGCTGCCAAAAGCCGTCACCGCAAACAGCAGCCAGACCGGGTGCAGCCGCACCGAATGCCCGACAATGCGCGGCACCAGAATATTGCCTTCCAGCACCTGCCCCACAGCGAAGATGGCAACCACCAGCGCGATCATTCCCGGTGCATCCCAGAACTGCCACAGCCCGACCCCGATCGCCAGCACGCCCCCCACAATCGCGCCAATATAGGGGATGAAGGAAATCAGCCCCGCCACCACCCCGATGGCCAGACCGAATTGCAGCCCCACCAGCCCCAGCGCGGTGGCGTAATAGGCCGCCAGAATCAGGCACACCGTGACCTGCCCGCGCACGAAACCGGCAATCGAACGGTCGATCTGCCCGGCCAGATCGCGCAATGTCGCGGCATGCTGGCGCGGCAGCAGATCATCGGCCCCTTGCAGGACGCGCGGCCAGTCCAGCAGCAGATAGAACGCCACCACCGGCGCAACGATCAGAAAGATCACCACGCTGACCACCCCCGACACCCCGCGCAAAAGCCCTTGTGCCAGATCGCCCCCGCGGTCGCGGATCGTCTCGCCCAATGTCGCAAGCGAGGCGGTCAATTGTTCTTCCAGCCCCTCCAGCCGCGGGAAGCGCTCGGTCAGGAAGGCCTGCATGTCGCGCAGCAAGGTCGGGGCGGTTTCGCTCAGTTGCACAAGCTGGCCGATGATCACCGGCATGATCAGAAGCCCCGCCACCACCACCGCGCCCAGCACAGCCACCATCAACAGCGCCACTGCCAGCGTGCGCGGCAGGCCAAGCCCGGCCAGCCGCAGCACCACCGGGTTCAGGAAATAGGCAATCGCCGCCCCGGTCACGAAGGGCAGCAGCACGTCACCCATCACCCATAGCAACGCCAGAAGCCCAAGGGCAACGACCCCCCAGGCGATGATTTGCGCACGCATCGGCATTGGTGTTGACATGGAAGCCCTGCCTTCTGATCCTGCCCTATCGGCTCGGGCGGGTATAGATACAAGCCCGCGATAGCACAATTCTGTGCGACTCTGTCCATCGCAAGCATGGTTTTCAAGCGGCTTGTGCCGCCCTGCACCGTGTCAGGCCCATCTTCCAGCCTGCTGATTTGCACGCGCCCGCGCACTGCGCTACATCGGCCTCAAACAGGTCTTGAAAGTATTGTCATGCGCGACACAGCCCCCCTGCCCGTCTATCTGGCCGACTATCAGCCGCCACCTTTCCTTGTCAGCGATGTGCGCCTGACCTTCCGGCTGTCATCCGGTGCCACTCGGGTGTTGTCGGAAATCCGCTTTATTCCCAACCCCGACGCGGCCCCCGGCCATGATCTGCGCCTTGATGGCGAGGGGCTGCGCCTGATCAGCGCCAGCATCGAGGGACAGCCGATTGCTGCCCGTCCTGATGCGACCGGCCTGACCATCCCGGCTGCCGATCTGCCCAAGGGCGGGTTCGCGTGGCGCGCAGAGGTCGAGATCGCGCCCGATATCAACACGGCTCTGGAAGGGCTTTACACCTCGGGGGGGATGTATTGCACCCAATGCGAGGCGGAAGGCTTTCGCAAGATCACCTTCTATCCCGACCGCCCCGATGTGATGGTGCCGTTTCATGTGCGCATCGAATCCGACCTGCCGGTGCTCTTGTCAAACGGCAACCCCACCGGCCGCGGGCCGGGCTGGGCCGAATGGACCGACCCACACCCCAAGCCCAGCTATCTGTTTGCGCTGGTCGCCGGCGATCTGGTCGCCACCACCGACCGCTTCACCACCTGCGAGGGGCGCGAGGTCGCGCTCAATATCTGGGTCAGGCACGGCGATGAGGACAAGACCGGTTTCGCGATGGATGCGCTGAAACGGTCAATGGCGTGGGATGAACAGGTCTATGGCCGCGCCTATGATCTGGATGTGTTCAACATTGTCGCGGTCGATGATTTCAACATGGGCGCGATGGAAAACAAGGGGCTGAACATCTTCAATGCGCGCTATGTGCTGGCCTCGCCCGAAACCGCGACCGATGGCGATTATGCCAGCATTGAGCGCATCATCGCGCATGAGTATTTCCATAACTGGACCGGCAACCGCATCACCTGCCGCGACTGGTTCCAGCTGTCGCTGAAGGAAGGGCTGACGGTCTATCGCGACCAGCAATTCATGGGCGACATGCGCAGCCATGCGGTCAAACGCATCGAGGATGTGCTGACGCTGCGCGCGCGCCAGTTCCGCGAGGATGGCGGCCCGCTGGCGCATCCGGTCCGGCCCGAAAGCTATGTCGAGATCAACAATTTCTACACCGCCACAGTCTATGAAAAGGGCGCGGAACTGATCCGCATGCTGCATCTTCTGGTGGGCGAGGATCGCTATCGCGCGGCGCTGGATCTGTATTTCGCGCGCCATGACGGGCAGGCCTGCACCATCGAGGACTGGATTGCCGTGTTCGAAGAAGCCGCAGGCCGCGACCTGTCGCAGTTCAAGCGCTGGTATGAACAAGCCGGAACCCCGGTTGTCACCGTCACCGAAGACTGGGCCGAGGGGCGCTATACGCTGCATCTGACCCAGCGCACCGACCCCACCCCCGGCCAGCCGCTGAAGGAACCGCTGCTGATCCCGGTGGCGCTGGGGCTGATCGGGCCGGACGGGCAGGAAGTCGCGCCGACACAGGTGCTGGAACTTGACGGCCCGAGCCTCAGCGTCAGTTTCGACAATCTGGCGGCGCGGCCCGTACCCTCGATCCTGCGCGGTTTTTCCGCACCCGTGATCCTGGAACACAGGTTGAAAGCGCAGGACCGCGCATTGGCTCTGGCGCATGACACGGACCCCTTCAACCGCTTCGAGGCCGGGCGCGCCCTGGCGCGCGCGGTGCTGCATGATGTAGTTTTGCAAGATGCCGCGCCCGACCCGGCCTATATCGCGGCGCTGGGGCGCGTGCTGGTCGATGACGTGCTGGACCCGGCCTTTCGCGCGCTGGTGCTGCGCCTGCCGTCACAGGATGACCTTGCCGCCAGCCTGAATGAGGCGGGCCATACCCCCGACCCGGTGGCGATCTATCATGCGCGGGCGCGCGTCACCCGCGCCATTGCCGAAGGGTTGGCGGCGGAACTTGGGCAGATCATCGACCAGATGGACACCCCCGGCCCGTTCAGCCCCGATGCCGAAGCAGCCGGGCGGCGCGCCTTGCGGCTTCAGGCGCTGGCGCTGCTGGCCCATCATCAGGGCGGCGCGCAGGCCGCAGCCCTGTTCGCGCGCGCCGACAACATGACCGAACAACTGGGCGCATGGGCAGCGCTGCTGACCATCGGCGACGGGGCCGCGCAAACCCGCGCCTTCTATCGGCGCTGGTCAGCCGACCGGCTGGTGATGGATAAATGGTTTGCCATGCAGATCAGCCTGGCCGCGCCCGACCACGCCGTGGCGCTGACGACAGAGTTGACCCGACACCCCGATTTCAACTGGCGCAACCCCAACCGCTTCCGCGCGGTGATCGGGGCGCTGGGGGCCAACCCGGCGGGGTTCCACGACCCTGGCGGGGCAGGCTATCGGCTGGCGGCGGAATGGCTGATCCGGCTGGACGGGGTCAACCCGCAAGCCGCGGCGCGCACGGCCACCATGTTCGAAACCTGGACACGCTATGATGCGAACCGCCAGGCGCTGATGCAGGCAGAATTGCGCCGTATCGAAAGCCATGACGCGCTGAGCCGCGATATGGGCGAGATGGTCGCGCGGATGCTGGGGTAGTGCCGCCCCTGTCCCCCGCGCGGGTTGGGTGCAAGGGTGGGTGGGTGGGCACACAGCCCGCGCGGGGGGCAGGGGCTTCAGCGACGCAGCTTCAGGCTGACCAGCCACAACCCGGCAATGCCGAAGGAAAAAACCGCGTTCCAGCTTGCCATTGACAGGCCGAACATTTCCCAGGGCACCTCGTCACAGCGCACCACCGGCGCCCCCATGATCTGCGCCAGCAGCTCTTCGGCGCTCATGCCGCTGATATCCCCACCGGCCGCGCAAGAGGACGGCCCGTCCCACCAGCCGCGTTCAACGCCAGTGTGATACACCCCCAACACGCCTGACCCCGACGCGCCCATCGCCCCGATCAGGGGCCAGATCAGCCCTGGCAGGAAAAACGCACCGACGCCGGCCAGCGCGACCACATGCGGCCAGCGCTGCCAGATGCAAAGCGGACAAGGCGCCATGCCGCCGATATACTGAAACGCCAGCGCCCCCAGCAACAGCCCCGCTGACCCCGCAAGCGCCAGAAACTGCACGGATCGTCGATTGATCACAGATACCTCACAGCCAGAAACCCACCCAGCAGCAATGCCATGAACAGCGTGAACATCAAGCCCAAACGGCGCTCTATGAAATCACGGATTGGTGCGCCGAATTTCCACAACAGCGCGGCAACGATGAAAAACCGCAACGCGCGCGCGATGATCGAGGCGGCGATGAAAACAGGCAAGGACAGCGCGGTGGCACCTGACAGGATGGTGATGACCTTGTAGGGGAAGGGCGTCACACCTGCGATCAGCACCGCCCATGCGCCCCATTCATTATAGCGCGTCTGAAACTCGGCGAAATAGGCGTCCTTGCCGTAGAATTCCAGCACCGGGCGGCCCAGCGTTTCAAACGCGCCATAGCCGATGAAATACCCCGCCATGCCCCCCGCCACCGAGGCCAGCGTCGCCACGCCCGCGATCACGAAAGCACGCGAGGGCTGCGCAACGATCATCGCGATCATCAGCACATCAGGCGGGATCGGAAAGACAGAGCTTTCCAGAAACGCCACAAAGGCCAAGGCCCAAAGCGCATGCGGGTGCCGCGCCAGCGACAATGTCCAGTCGTAAAGAGAGCGCAGCAAAACAAATCCTCTAAGTATGACTTACACCCGGCAGACACCCCGCAAGGCGCGCAAATGACAAGCGCGTTTCTGCGTCAGGCAGAGGGCAGGCGCAGCCCGATCACGGAAAGTCCCCAGCGCACGACATCTTCCAGAACGCGATCCGATGCTGCGTTGAAGCTTTCGATCAGTGCAAGCGTTTGCGTGGGGGCTTCCGGCCCTTGCACGGAAAATACGCGCCGCGCCAGCACCCGCGCATCACTTTCGCGCACCATCCGCGCGGTCAGGCGGATACGGGTGGTGGCGGCGCGGCCCTCTGGCACCAGCTCGGCCTGAAAATCGGTGATTTCGCTGACCAGCGCGAAATCACCCGACCCGCCCAGCGGACGGCGCCCGACATAGGCCAGCGCGCCAGTATCTTCAAACGCGCGCAACATCAGCGTCTGCATCATATGCGGGGCCTTGTCGGCCCAGCGTGCAGCGGGCAGGTAGAGCGACTGCACCGCATTGGGCCGGATCATGATGCGATCCGTATCCAGCGCGCCCGATGTGCTTGGCAGTTCCACGCTCAGGCTGCGCGACAGCATCCGCCCGGCTTGTGGAATCTCGCGCGGGGCGCGCAGTTCATAGCTGTCCAGCGGCGTTGTCGCATCCCCGAATGCGGTTAATGCGCCACAGCCCGACAACAGCCCGAACGCGGCCCCTGCGGTGACGAAATTCCGACGTGAAACACTCATCTTCTGAACTCCGGTGTCTGGCGGTCAAGCAGAAACCCCGCCGGGTTGCTTTCGATCTGGCGCGTCAAGCGGTCAAGATTGGCAATCAGCCCGCGGGTTTCGCGTGCCAGACGGGTGAATTGCGGCAGCCCCGTGCTGGTAAAGTCGCGCACTGGTCCACCGCTGTCACGAATGATCGCGCCCAGATCATCAAAGGCGCGCGCGGCGCTGTCGGCAGTGCGGCGCAGATCCGCCGAGATTGCCGGGATGTCATCCGAAACCGCATCGACAGCGCGCCCCAGCCGCCCCAGCACATCGCGCAAATCCTCGGTGATCTGGCCGATTTCCTCGTTGATCACGCGGTCGGCCCCGTCAAAGGCGCGTTCGGCGGCTTGCAGGGTGTTTTCCCCCACAGCCAGCGCACGGTTGATCGCATCCAGCGTGTCATTGGCATTGGCGAATGTCCGTGTCACCTGCCCCAGCGCGTGAAGCCCGGCATCCGCGACCTCGTCCACGCGGCCAGAAGCCTGCGACAGATCCGCCCCGACAAGCGTGACCACGCCGCGAATCTCGGCTGTGGCTTCGCGGATATCTTCCATGATCGCCGGCAGATCATTTTCCGCAGCCTCGGCCACGGCCCTGGTGACATCATGCGCGCTGCGTACCATTGCGCGCGCTTCGGCCACCAGTGCGGCACCGTCGCCCGTGACCAGCGCATCGACATTGTCCGACATGCGTTCAACGCTTTGCAGCGTACTGTCAGCGCGCGCCATCAGCGGCTCCAGCCGCGCAAGCGCCGGGTCCAGCGCCTCGATCCGTTCGGTCGCGGCGACAGAGGTGCGGGTGAACTCGCCGAACATGGCCTGCGCCTCCAGGCTGAAGGCTTCCAGCTCGGCGCGGATACCAGTTGCGGTCTCTTTCAACTCGGCCACCATCAGCGTCATGTCATCGGCGATGAAACGGTCAGTGGTCTGCAAGGTCTGGGTGCCGGCCTCGAAAGTATAGCGTGCCTCGGTGGCGACAAGCGCGATCTCGTCAATGGCAAATTCCAGACTTTCCAGCGTGACCTCGGCCTGGCGCAGGATCGGTTCCAGATTCCGGCTTAACTCGGCAAAGGTTTCATTGGCGCTGGCAATGGCGTCGGTAAAGCCGGAAAAATTATCCAGCGCAGCCGAGAAATCGGCGCTGGAGCGTTCGACATTGTCCAGAATCGCCTCGACGCGGCGCTGGTTGTCCTCGCCCAGCAGGCGGTTGACCTGCTCGACAACCTGCAATGCCTCGTCGAGCACGCGCGGCGCGGTTTCGGTCAGTGATTGCAGGGTCGAACGCCCGACCTGAAGCTGTGGCACATCATCGCGCTCATTGATCAAGGGGGCATCGACCGAACCTGGAGAGATCGCCACAAAGGCCACCCCGGTCAGGCCGGAACTGTCCACCACCGCCATCGAATCGGCACGCACCGGGGTTGTGCGATCAACCTCCAGCAACACCACCACGCGGCCATCCTCGGCCAGCGAGACCTCCAACACCTGTCCCACGGGCAGGCCGGCAAAGCGCACATCCGCCGACCGCGACAGGCCGGAAACGGATTCGAAGCGCGCTTCATAATAGGTAAATTGGCGGTCGAACTGGTATTTGCCGAAGGCCACGAAAAAGCCCAGCATTCCCAGAAACCCCGCCAGCGCGAAAGCCCCGATAAGCACATAATTTGCCCGCGTTTCCATGCGTCAGGCAGTCCTTTCCTTGGTGTCCAGCGCCGCGCGCGCGCGCGGGCCGTGAAAATACTCATGCACCCAGGGGTGGTCGACTTCCAGCATATCGGACATGGTGCCGCTATACATCACCCGTTTTTCTGCCAGAACGGCAATCCGGTCACAGGTTGCATGCAGCGTGTCCAGATCATGGGTGACCAGAAACACGGTCAGCCCCATGCTTTGCGACAGACCCTTGATCAACTCGTCAAAGGCCGATGCGCCAATGGGGTCCAGCCCGGCAGTGGGTTCGTCCAGAAACACAATCTCGGGGTCCAGCGCCAAGGCCCGCGCCAGCCCCGCGCGCTTGCGCATGCCGCCTGACAGTTCCGAGGGGTATTTGTCGCCCGCGCCATAGGGCAGCCCCGCCATAGAGATCTTCAGATCCGCCAGATCGCGGCGGACCGCCTTGCCCAGCCCCTGTATCGCGCGCATGGGAACTTCGACATTTTCGCGCACGGTCAGGCTGGAAAACAGCGCGCCATCCTGAAACATCACCCCCATGCGCTGGTCAATCGCGCGGCGGGTGGACTCGGAGCAATTCAGCGCATCCTGCCCGAAGATATGAATGCTGCCCGCCTGGGGCGGGCGCAGACCGGCAATGCAGCGCAGCAGCACCGATTTGCCGGTGCCAGAGCCGCCGACCACGCCCAGCACCTCGCCTGCATGGACATCCAGGTCCAGATTGTCATGGACGAGCTGTGCGCCGAACTGGTTGCGCAGCCCCCGCAGCGATATGACCACATCGCCCGCCATCACATATCCAGCATCGCAAAGAACACCGAAAACAGTGCATCAGCGGCAATCACGGCAAAGATTGCCTGCACCACCGCCGAAGAGGTCTGCCGCCCCAGGCTTTCGGCATTGCCGCCCACCTGCATGCCCGCATGACAGCCGATCACCCCGATGATCACGGCAAAGACCGGCGCTTTGACAAAGCCCACGATCACATGATTGATGCCAGTATCTTCCAGCAGGCGGGTCAGGAACATGGCGGGAGAGATGCCAAGCTCGATCCAGGCCATCATCGCACCGCCGAAAAGCCCCATCACATTGGCCACCAGCCCCAAAAGCGGCAGGGTGATCAGCAACGCCAGAATGCGCGGCACAAAGAGCACGGTCGCCGGGTCGATGGCCAAAGTGCGCATGGCATCGATTTCCTCGCGCATCTTCATCGAGCCGATGGCGGCGGTGAAGCTGGATGCGGTGCGCCCGGCCACGATGATCGCGGTCAGCAGGATACCAAGCTCGCGCAGGATGGAAATGGCGATCAGATCGACCACGAAGATTTCGGCCCCGAACTGGCGCAGTTGGACCGCCCCCTGAAAGGCCAGCACCACCCCGATCAGAAATGCCATCAGGGCGACAATTGGAATCGCGCGCCAGCCCACCTGATCGGCATGATAGATCAGCGCGGTCATGCGGAATTCCGACGGGTGGCGCGCCAGATAGCCCAGCCGCGCAAGGAATATCCCCAACACGGCCAGCACGCCCGCCAGAAAACCCCAGGCGGCGACCACGACGCGGCCCAGCGCATCAAGCAGATCGCTCAGGCTGCGGCGCAAGACGCCTGGTTGCGCAATCTCTGGTATGGCCTGTTCGACACGGTCCAGCAACGCGCTGTGATCGGCGCTGAGTGCACGCAGTTCCAGGCTCTGTCCTTGTTTTTCCAGCCGCGCGGCCAGTTGCAGCAGCGCCCATGCGCCCGCCGTATCCAGCCGCGTCAGCCCGGACAGATCCAGCACCAGCGCGTTGCCCCCCAGCCGGTTCATCAGCGGCAGGGCGAGCGGCAAGCTGCGCACGCTCAACTCGCCATGCAGATGCACCGAATCGACGCCGTGCTCCAGCCGGAAACCGGCCGCCCCGGCGCCCTGCCGCGCTGGATCAGCGACCGGCATGCGGGTCGCGGCCATGACGGAAAACAGCGAATCGACAGGTTATCTGCATGCCCAAGATATACCCCCCAAGCCGCGCCAAGGCCATGAATTTCCATGATCAACGCACAGGCGCGCAGCACGCGATGCGGCAGGGCTGCTGTGATATTTCTGCACTGCAGAGATCACATTTTCGGGGGATCGCCGGGGTTACACGATCTTCGTGCTATATTCCGAAGATGGGAGGTGCCGAATGTCAGAGGTGAACCATGTCATTTCGACCTGCCAATTCCCTGCTCAGCCCGCGCCAGTCGCTGGAACTGGACTGGTATCTGGCCAACACTGGTCTTGGATGCAACCCGCTGACCGGACGCACCGCGCGCGAGGCTGAATTCGCAAGGCTGGACGCGCTGCCCGATGCGGCGCTGCGTGCAATGGGGTTGACCCGCGAGGGGCTGGCCGCCTATGTGCATCGCGACCTGTTTGGCCCGTATCGTCAGCAATAGCCGCTTTGCACGGCCAGCCTGGCCGAAGGTTCCGGCAGCGCAGCGGCGCAGCCAATGAAAAAGCCCGGTTGCCATGCACCGGGCCTTTTCAAATCTTGCCGGATGCGCGCGGGATTATTCCGCCTGCGCGTCCTCTGCTTCCAGCCGCGCGCGGTCGGCTGCACCCTTGGCATCGACATCGCGGTCGACAAATTCGATGATCGCCATCGGGGCCATGTCGCCATAGCGGAAACCGGCCTTCAGAACGCGCACATAGCCGCCCTGACGTTCCTTGTAGCGCGGGCCAAGCACGTCGAACAGCTTGGCGACATACTGGTCCTGCTTGAGTTGCGCAGCCGCCTGACGGCGCGCATGCAGATCACCGCGCTTGCCCAGCGTGATCAGCTTTTCCACGATGCGGCGCAATTCCTTGGCCTTGGGCAGAGTGGTCTTGATCTGTTCATGTTCGATCAGTGAACCAGCCATATTGGCCCACAGCGCCTTGCGGTGCTCATGGGTGCGGTTCAGGCGGCGATAGCCTCTGGCGTGACGCATGTCATATCTCCTTCAACGTCATTTTGCTTTGTCTGGCCGCGGCTGCGTGGACCGTGGCTCTCCTTGGGGCGGCAATGGCCCGGTCTGGCGGGCGGGGCGCGTTTGCCCCGCCTGCGCAAGTGTCAGAACTGGTCCTCGAATTTCTTGGCCAGATCGTCGATGTTTTCAGGCGGCCATTCTTCCACATCCATACCCAGATGCAGGCCCATGCCCGACAGCACTTCCTTGATTTCGTTCAGCGATTTGCGCCCGAAATTGGGGGTGCGCAGCATCTCCGCCTCGGTCTTCTGGATCAGATCGCCGATATAGACGATGTTGTCGTTCTTCAGGCAGTTGGC
>JAFIEF010000065.1 GCA_020832655.1 Paracoccaceae bacterium | reverse complement strand
TGTCGGCCTTTATCCCGACCAACGTGATCTCGATCACCGACGGGCAGATCTTCCTGGAAACCGAACTCTTCTATCAGGGTATCCGTCCGGCCGTGAATACCGGCCTTTCGGTGTCGCGCGTTGGCTCGTCGGCGCAGACCGATGCGATGAAATCGGTCGCAGGCCCGGTCAAGCTGGAACTGGCGCAGTATCGCGAAATGGCGGCATTTGCGCAGTTCGGGTCCGACCTCGACGCTTCGACGCAGAAACTGCTGAACCGCGGTGCGCGCCTGACCGAGCTGATGAAGCAGGGCCAGTATTCGCCCATGACCAACGCAGAAATCGTCTGTGTGATCTTCGCGGGCACTCAGGGCTATCTGGACAAGGTCGCGGTCAAGGATGTGGGACGCTTCGAGAAAGGTCTGCTGGCGCATCTGCGCGGCAAGCATCATGCACTGCTTGACGACATCACCAATAATGACCGTAAGGTCAAAGGCGAGCTGGAAGAGAAGATCCGCGCAGCACTTGACGAATTCTCGAAAGACTTCGCCTGAGGGCGGGTAAGAGGGATAGCTTATGCCGAGCCTCAAGGATCTCAAGAACCGGATCGAAAGCGTCAAATCGACGCGCAAGATCACCAAAGCCATGCAGATGGTCGCGGCGGCGAAGCTTCGCCGCGCCCAGGAGGCGGCGGAAGCCGCCCGCCCCTATGCCGAGAAGATGGCAGATGTGGTCAATGGTCTGGCGGCTTCGGTCGCCGGATCGGACACTGCACCCAAGCTTCTGGCCGGAACCGGCAGCGACCAGACCCATCTTCTGGTGGTGATGACCGCCGAACGCGGGTTGTGCGGGGGCTTCAACTCTTCGATCGTGAAGATTGCCCGCTACCGCGCCGAAAAACTGCTTAGCGAAGGCAAGACCGTCAAGATTCTGACGGTCGGCAAGAAGGGCCGCGAACAGCTCAAGCGCGATCTGGCCGCTCATCTGGTCGCCCATATGGACCTGTCGGAAGTCAAGCGCGTGGGCTATGACAATGCCGATGACATCGCCAGGCAGATTTTCGCGATGTATGAGGCGGGCGACTTCGATGTCGCGACGATCTTCTATAACCGCTTCGAATCCGTGATCAGCCAGGTGCCGACACCGCAGCAGATCATTCCCGCCGAAGTGCCCGAAGATGCCGAGGCTGGCGCGCTTTACGACTACGAACCCTCGGAAGAGGCAATTCTGGAAGACCTGCTGCCGCGTTCGGTGACCACGCAGATCTTCACGGCGCTGCTGGAAAATGGTGCCTCCGAGCAAGGCGCGCGGATGTCGGCAATGGACAACGCCACGCGCAATGCAGGCGACATGATCGACCGGCTGACGATCCAGTATAACCGCTCGCGTCAGGCTGCGATCACCAAAGAGCTTATCGAGATCATTTCGGGCGCGGAAGCGCTCTAGAAAACCCGGAGAGAGATGACAATGGCAACCAAAGGCAAAATCACACAGGTGATCGGCGCCGTCGTGGACGTGCAGTTCGATGGCGAACTGCCCCCCATCCTGAACGCGCTGGAAACCGACAATAACGGCAAGCGTCTGGTGCTGGAAGTCGCGCAGCATCTGGGCGAAAACACCGTCCGCACCATCGCGATGGACGCCACCGAAGGTCTGGTGCGCGGCCAGGTCGTGACCGATACCGACGAACCGATCATGGTGCCCGTGGGCGATGCCACGCTGGGGCGCATCCTGAATGTGGTCGGCGAGCCTGTGGACGAAGGTGCCCCTATTGCGGCAACCGAGCGGCGCGCCATCCACCAGCCCGCCCCCGGCTTTGACGCCCAGTCGACCGAAAGCGAGATCCTCGTCACCGGCATCAAGGTCATCGACCTGCTGGCCCCCTATTCCAAGGGCGGCAAGATCGGCCTCTTTGGCGGCGCCGGTGTGGGCAAGACTGTGTTGATCATGGAACTGATCAACAACATCGCCAAGGTGCATTCGGGCTATTCGGTATTTGCCGGTGTCGGAGAGCGTACGCGCGAAGGCAATGACCTCTATCACGAGATGATGGAATCGGGCGTTATCAATCTTGATAACCTGTCGGAATCAAAAGTGGCGCTGGTTTACGGCCAGATGAACGAACCGCCGGGCGCGCGTGCGCGTGTGGCGCTGACCGGCCTGACACTGGCTGAACAGTTCCGCGACCAGTCGGGCACCGACGTTCTGTTCTTCGTCGACAACATCTTCCGCTTCACGCAAGCCGGGTCCGAGGTGTCGGCGCTTCTGGGCCGTATCCCTTCGGCGGTGGGCTATCAGCCGACGCTGGCCACCGATATGGGCGCACTGCAGGAACGCATCACCTCGACCAAGGCCGGCTCGATCACCTCGGTGCAGGCCATCTACGTTCCCGCCGACGACCTGACCGACCCCGCGCCTGCGACCTCGTTCGCGCACCTTGACGCCACCACGGTTCTGTCGCGCGCGATTTCGGAACTCGGCATCTACCCTGCCGTGGACCCGCTTGACAGTAACAGCCGTATCCTCGACCCGCAGATCGTGGGCGAAGAGCATTATCAGGTGGCCCGTGATGTGCAGGGTATCCTGCAGCGCTACAAATCGCTTCAGGACATCATTGCCATCCTTGGCATGGACGAGCTGTCGGAAGAAGACAAGATGACCGTGGCACGCGCCCGGAAAATTCAGCGCTTCCTGTCGCAGCCCTTCGATGTGGCCAAGGTGTTCACCGGCTCGGACGGGGTACAGGTGCCGCTTGAAAAGACCATCGCATCCTTCAAGGCCGTGGTTGCAGGCGAATATGACCACCTGCCCGAAGCGGCCTTCTACATGGTGGGTGACATTGACGACGTGATCGCAAAAGCCGAGAAGCTGGCCGCTGCGGCCTGAGGAGGGCCATATGGCTGAAATGATGCAATTCGATCTGGTCAGCCCGGAACGCAAGCTGGAAAGCTGCAAGGCGCGCGCCGTGCAGATCCCCGGCGCCGAGGGCGATCTGACCGCGATGCCCGATCACGCGCCCCAGATCACCACGCTACGCCCCGGCGTGCTGGTGGTCGAAGGCGAGCACGGCGAAAGCCGCTTTGCCGTAACCGGCGGCTTTGCCGAGATCTCGGCCACTGCCACCTCGGTTCTGGCCGAACGCGCCTATCCCGCCGGGCCTGATGCCCGCGCGGCGCTGCAAGCCATCCTTGATGACATGCGCGCCAAGGCGGGGTCTGCCTCGGGCGAGGAAAAGGACAGCCTCGACAAGGGCGTGGCCGATCTGGAACAGGTGATCCAGACCATCGGCTGAGCCGCAGGGCATCGCCGCGAAATCCGAAAAACCCGGCAGCCTCTGCCGGGTTTTTTCGTGCGTCATCAAGGTTTTCCGGCCTGCGCAGGCGGTGCAAGGGCGGGTGGGTGGGCACCGGCTGCGCAGGCCGGAAACTACTCCACCAGATGCAGTGTGAGAAACGCGCCATCCAGCGCCACGCTCTGCCCATCGACGGCCAGCACTTCGGCCGGGGCGGACTGATCATAGGCGTCGTCCAGATAAAGCGGTCGGGTCATTCCTGTGTCCTGCACATGGCCTAGCGCCCGTCATCGGGGCCGTCATCACCAGAACTGTCCGATGTCGGGTCGGCCTCGGTAATCTCGTCGCGGCGCAATTCGGTGGGCGTGTCTTCCGCCGCGCTTTCCTGTCCCAAGGGCGCCTTGTAGCCCGGACGCAACACTTCGGGGTTACGTAGCCACAGATCACGCTGGGCAAAGGGAATCTCGATCCCTTCTTCGCGGAACCGCTCGATGATCTGGTGGCGGATCTCGGTGCGCACTGCCAGACCGAAGCTGACATCGCTTAGCACCAGCCGCAGTTCGAAATCCAGCGAATCCGCCCCGAAATCGACGAAATGCACGTTGGGCGGCGGGTCCAGAAGCGCCAAAGGTTGCGCGTCGCCGATCTCCTGCAATATCCGCGTGACCTTGCGCGTGTCCGACCCATAGGCAACCCCGACCGGAACGATGATCCGCCCCAGAGAATTGTAGCGCGTCCAGTTGGTGACCGTGCCCGAGATCAGATCGGCATTGGGAACGATCACATCGGTGCGATCAAAGGTTTCGATCACGGTCGAGCGCACCGAGATCGTGCGCACTGTCCCCATCGTGCCGCCCACCTCGATCCAGTCGCCTTCGGCCACCGGGCGTTCGATCAGCAGGATCAGGCCCGAAATGAAATTCGATACGATATTCTGCAGGCCAAAGCCGATCCCGACCGACAGCGCGCCCGCAACAATGGCCAGACCCGACAGATCGATCCCGGCAGTGGAAATCGCGATCAGCGCAGCCACGAAGATACCGACATAGCCCATGCCGGAAATGATTGCCTTCTGCCCGCCCTTGTCGATCTTGGTCTTGGGCAGGACCGAGCTTTCCAATGTCCCTTGCAGGATGCGGGTGATCAGATAGCCGATCGAAAAGACTATCACAAAGCTCAGGATATTGATGGGCGAGATGCGCGTGTCGCCGACGCGGAAGCCCTCGCGCAGCAATTGCAGGAATTCCAGCAATTCGGTCGGCCGCACCCCCCAGATCAGGGCAAAAACCGGCAAGGCCAGAATCACCAGACCCAGATTGATCAGGGACGGGATCAGCGCGGTATCCACCGCTTCTTCGGTGCTGGTGACGACAGCGTAAATGTCATCAACGAGCTGCATGAAGAACAGCAGCACAACGATCAGCCCCAGCGAATAGATCGTCGGAAACAGCAGCCACTGCGCCGCCTGAACATAGCCGATCGCGCCGAAAACCGGCACGCCGACACCAATCACCATGATGACCTTGCCCAGAATCGCAATCATCCGGTCGAAGAAGCGCGTTTCGCGTTCTGCTACCTCCTGACTGTTGTTGTGCTGCTGAAACAGCATCCCTATGCGAAACAGCACCAGGCCGGCAAAGGCCAGGACGGGGAAGGCCAGAACTGCGTTGGCGGCGTCAGCATTCGCCTCTGGCGGGAAGGTGCTGGTCAGGATCATCTGCACTGCCAGCGCGCCCCCGATCATGTTCGACCAGAAACGCCCCTCGCGGCGGCGCGCGGCGGGCAGGCGTAGCGGCGCGGAAGAGGATTCCGCGATCGGAAAAAGCTGCCGCCCCGCCCAGCGGGCGACAAAGTAACTCACGCCGCCCCAGATCAGCCCGTGCGTGATGGCAGCACCGATATCGCCCAATAGCGATGTCAGTTCCAGCGCCATGCCCAGCGCCACAACGGCCGTGACCGGAACAAGGATCTGCGCCAGTGACACAAGCCGTCCCAGAATGCGCTTGCTGCGCCGCGATCCGCTGTCATCAAGCAGGCGCGACACGATGCTTTCTATCCAGCTTCGCCCGCGCCACAGGGCCAGCCCCGACAGCAGGAACAACAGCAACGATACAGGCAGGTTCGAGCGGAACTCGCGCATCCGCGCGGGATCTTCCAGCGCACCCAGCACTTGCGAAGCCGCTGTGAAGCTGGTGCCCCAGACCGCATCGGCCGCCGCGACCCAGTTGACCGGGTTCACCGGCGAGGGCCATAGCGTCAGCAACGCTTCTGCATCGCGTTCGCGCAGCGTGGTGTCGATCTGTCGGATCAGCCCATCCGCGCGGCGAAACGCTTCTTGCGCGGCAATGCCCGGTGCTTGCAGGGTGGCCAGTTGCTCATTCAGCTCTGCCCGCCGCGCGGCGATTTCCGCAGCCTCGGTCGCGCCCTCTTCCGGGGGCGGCCCAAGCGCGGCGATCTGTTCGCGCAGATTGGTGATGCGCGTTGCATTGGCATCCTGCGCCGTCAAGAACCGCGCGCGGTAGCCGACAAGCTGCGTGCGCAAATTGTTCAGGATCTCGCTGCTGATGCCGGGGCGGTCCAGCATGTCCTCTGCGGTCTGCGCAAAAAGCCGCCATGCCTCGTAATCAGGGGCGGTGGTGGTGGCATCAGTGGGCTGCGAAGAGCTTTGCGCCAATGCAGGCGCAGCCATATATGGCAGGGCGCAGACCAGCAGGGCCAGAAACAGGCGGATCACAGGCATGAAGCAGTCTATCCGTTTTCGAACACGGTCGGAAGATTACGGGCCGGGCGGTCCAGAAACTCGGGCACAGGCAGGCTCTTGCTGCGCAAGAAGGCGGGGTTGAACAGCTTGGACTGATAGCGCGTGCCGTAATCGCACAAAATTGTCACAATGGTATGGCCCGGCCCCATTTCGCGCGCCATGCGCACCGCCCCGGCCACATTCACCCCTGACGAGCCACCCAGACACAGCCCTTCGCGGGCCAGCAGATCGAACACGAAGGGCAACGCCTCTGCATCGGGGATCTGGGCGCAGAAATCAGGCGTGAAGCCCTCCAGATTGGCGGTGATGCGGCCCTGCCCGATCCCTTCGGTGATGGAATCGCCTTCGGATTTGAACTCGCCCGTGGTGTAGAAGCTGTAAAGCGCGGCCCCCATCGGGTCGGCCAGACCGATCCTGACACCCTTGGGCTGCAAGATCTGCGCCACCCCGGCCAGAGTGCCCCCGGACCCCACGGCGCAGATGAAGCCATCCACCTTGCCGCCGGTCTGCTCCCATATCTCTGGGGCAGTGGTTTCGACATGCGCCTGACGATTGGCCACATTGTCGAACTGGTTGGCCCAGATCGCGCCATTGGGTTCGGTCTTGGCCAGTTCCGCCGCCAGCCGCCCGGAATAGCGCACATAATTGTTGGGGTTGCGATAGGGGGCGGCGGGCACTTCGACCAGTTCGGCCCCGGTCAGGCGCAGCATGTCCTTCTTTTCCTGGCTTTGGGTTTCAGGAATGACGATCACGGTGCGAAACCCCATCGACGCCCCCAACAACGCCAGACCGATGCCGGTATTGCCTGCCGTGCCCTCGACAATGGTGCCGCCGGGTTTCAGCGCCCCGCGCGCCACCGCGTCACGGATGATATAGAGCGCGGCGCGGTCCTTGACCGATTGGCCGGGGTTCAGGAACTCTGCCTTGCCAAGGATCTCGCAGCCGGTTTCATTGCTGGCCTTGTTCAGGCGGATCAGCGGCGTGTTGCCAATGGCCTGCGACAGATTGGCATGAAGGGTCATCTGCTCTCTCTCCTGTTTATGTCATCCATGACCGGCCATCCGCGTCACATCTGACCGATGCCACGCCAAGGGAAGCACCTGCAATGATCAGAACCTAGCCTTGGGCGCGCGGAATTAAAGCCCGCCGTAACGCTTTGCGGTGCGCGCATAAAGCCACAGGCCGAAACAAAGCGCCCCCAGCGCGGCGGTGTATTCCAGCGGCTTGATGGTGACGAGCTGCATCTGCCCTTCAAGCATTGCCGACACCCCCCAGCCCAGCGTTATCAGGCTGGCAATGAAGGCAAGGCTCAGCACAAACACTGCGGAACGATCACGCAGCAGCAGCAAAAGCGCGCCGAGCAGGCCCAGCCAGATGGTCGCGGTGATCGCCCAGGCGGCCCATGCAGGCAGGGCTTGCAGCACCCCGTCCAGCCCCCAGGGCGCTGGCAACGCGACCAGCGCGGCAAGCGCGTCAACCCGAACCAGCACATATTCCAGCGCCAGAAAGGCGAAGGCCAGTGTTCCGACGACCCCGAACAAGGTTACCGTGACGCCGCGCGGCTGATTTCGTGACATGATCGACTCCTGCACAATTACCGGCAGATTGCCTTGCAGAATGCCGGATGTCCAGCCCCGCCCCCCGTGATCAGGGCCGGTGATCGAAGTCGGATCGCGATGACCCGGCCGCGCTGTTTGCTGCGGGGACAAATGCAAGACCCGCCGACCAAGCGGCGGGTGCCTTGTGATGACATGGCGGACAAGATACCGGGCAGATTGCCCCCAAAAAAATGGCTGCGACGGTTACGCCACCAGAAGCGCGCGGGTTTCGGCCTGTTTCAGCGTCAACCGTGCCGCAACATAGCTTTCACGGCCTTCCATGCTGCGCAATTCGGGGAACAGGGCGAATAATTCCTCGCGCTGTTCGTCATCCATACCGCCAAGACTTTTCTGGCCGGGCTGGAAGCTCTCGCTCCACGCGCCTTCGCTGCGGATGATCTGATGGGTGTCGAACATGACATGCAGATAGGTCACATCTGCATGATCGCGCGCGATTCCGGCCTGCCCCAGAAGATAGATGGCAGGCACCAGAACCTCGTATTCGCCAAACAGCAATTCAGCGCGCGGGCCGGTGAACAGCACCCGATGCCAGGGCGACACGCGCAGGTCGCGCTGCGGCAGCCCGTCCCCCAGCGCGCCTGCGCTGATGATGACGGCGCGGTAGTGCGGGTTCCGTGCAAGTTCCTGGGCGTCCAGATGGCGCGCCCCGGCCCAGACCACCGGCCTGTAGCCGTGATCGCGGGTCAGAACCAGGTCACCGGATTTGATCGCCTCGACAGCTTTGGGGCCATCGGCGGTATCAATCAGCGTGCCTGCAACAAAACAGGGGATGGTGATGTCGTCATCATCGCCCAGCTTGCTGGTGCCATCACCCTTTTCCTGGATCGCGCTCTCGACCGTGGGGTCCGAGGCAACCTCGATCGACTGGATATGCGTGCCTGCATTCCATTCCGGGCTGTCCACGAAGGTGTCCGACGGCACGAGGAACGAAAGCTGCGAGCCATCCGGCGCGGTCAGCGTCAGCCCCATCGTCTGGCCACTGACGACGAATTCCTCGCCAGTATCGCGGTCGGTCTTGGTAAAGGTGCCCCAGAAATCATAGATTTCGGTCAGTTCATATTCCTGACCGGCAATCGTTGTGGTCGAGCCCAGCGGGATGATTTCGCCAATCGCGCCATCAGGGCGCTCGAAGCTGACATCATCAAGCACATCGAGCAGATCGGATTGTGCCGGGTCGGCATCGAAGCTGAACACCTCGCCCAGACTGTCCACATCGACGCCAGCACCCGAAAGCAGGATGAGATCATGAATGGTTACCGACATACTGCCTTGCCTTCTCTTTTACCGAACCCGGTCGTCTGCAAATTCCACATAACTTCGGACCACAAATGCCCGCAACGTCAAACCAGACGCAACCATAAAACAGTTACTCAATCGTATACTACCGGAATGTGGCGCATATAAGGCGAATTGCAAATGGAAACTGCCTCATCGGATCACAATCCGACGAGGCAAGTAATCAATCCGCAGGAATTTTCGGCATTGTCGCCAGATTAAGGACAATCCAGCTTGCGCCAATGATCCCCTTTCAGGCCAGGGCGCGCCGATACAGATGCCAGGTCGCATGGCCCAGAAGCGGCAACACGATGAACAGACCCAGGAAAATGGGCAGCATCGCCGCAAACACCATCGCCGCAATGATCGCCGCCCAGACCACCATGACCTTGAGATTTGTCGTCACCACAGAAAATGACGTGATCATCGCGGTGATGAAATCCAGCTCCTTGTCAAGCAGCAGCGGCAGGCTGATCACCGACAGCGCGAACAGGACAGCCGCCATCACCCCTCCGATTGCCCCACCAATTGCCAGCATCATCAGTCCCGGCCCGCTAAGCAGCATGTCCAGTGTCGAACTCTGGATCGGCCGCAACCCGAAAAACAGCGCAAAGATGGTATGCGCGACAAAGACCCAGAACATGAAGGCAAGCAGGATCACCATCGCCATTGACGGCATTTGCCGGTCGCGCTGATCGAAGATGCAGCGCGCCACTGCGGGCCAGTTCAGGGGCATGCCCTGTTCCAGCCTGCGGCTGACTTCATAAAGCCCTGTCGCCGCAAAAGGGGCCAGCAGCGGAAAGCCCACTGCAATCGGGATGAACCACCAGCTTTGCCCCGAGGCGATGAAGACCGCATAGAGGATCAGCCCGCCCAGAACATAGAACAGCGAAAATCCCAGCCCGTAGATCGGCGCGCGCGCAAAATCGGCAAAACCCGCGCGCAGCGCATAGCGCAGATCATCCAGTTCCAGCACCCGCGGGGTAGGGATTGCTGACGGGGCGATATGGGTTTGCTGGCTTGCTTGGTCTGACATCGGTTCCTCCATTCCCTGTCCGCAACGATAGGGGTGCGACAATCTGTCTTGCAACAGAAAAAACCGTTTTCAGGAATGAAAACACTCGGGGCGCTTCCTGCGATACCGCGCATTGTGCTGCGCGCGACCATCCCGCCTGTCGCAACGCCCCCCCCCGGCAGCATCAGACATGTCACTTCTGCCCGCCCACAACGCGCACGGATGACGGAACGCGCTGATCTTGTTCCGGGCAATCAGCGCGGCGGACGAATCGTATCACCCGGCTGGCAAAGCGGGGTCAGTTCGATCCTGTGCCCGCCGATCAGGCTATCTGCGCTTTTGCCCATGACGATCTCGGCCGCGCGCTGGCCGATCTCGCGGCGGCAGGCATCGGTGGTGGCCAGCCGCAAGCGCAGCCCATCCAGAATTTCCAGCCCGTTGAACCCCGCAAGCCCGATCTGACCGGGCACATCCAGCCCCTGATCCAGACAGTAAAGCAGCCCCCCTGCCCCGATCATATCATTGGAATAATACAGGAAATCAAGATCAGGGTGCTGCTCCAGAACGGCCTTGGTCATCTCTCGCCCCTTGGCCAGCGACGACCCGCCAGAGTAATGCTTGATCGCGGCAAGCGACAGCCCCGCATCCTGCAAAACCTCGGTAAAGCCTTCCAGCCTTTTGCGCGCGCGGTGATCATCGGGCATTTTCGACCCCAGAAAGCCGATCCTGCGATAGCCTGCGGCAAGGATGGTCCGGGCCATGTCGCGCCCAGCCACGCGGTGGGAAATGCCCACCATCGAGTCGATCGGATCACCATCGATATCCATGATCTCGACCACGGGAATTCCCGCATTGGACAGCATCGCGCGCGCGGCCTCGGTATGTTCAAGACCGGCGACAATCATTCCCGTCGGACGCCAGGACAGCATCTCGTAGATTACATTCTCTTCACGCTCGGCCTTGTAGCCGCTGGCCCCGAAAACGGGTTGCAGACCAGATTCCTCCAATGCGTCGGAAATGCCCCCCAGCACTTCAGGAAAGACCATATTCGATAGCGACGGGATCACCACCCCCACCAGATTGACCCGCTGGCTGGCGAGCGCCCCGGCGATCTTGTTGGGCACATAGCCCAGTGCCTTGGCCGCAGCCAGAACCTTGTCGCGCGTTGCCGGGCTGACATCGCTGCGGTTACGCAAGACGCGGCTGACGGTCATTTCGCTGACGCCGCTGGCTTCGGAGACATCGCGCAATGTCAGGGGTCGGTGGCTTTCCGGTGGAAGATATGGAGGCAATGAAGGTATCCCGCATAAGATGTCGATTGTCCGATGTTAGCGCCACAAAGCCATGCAGGGCAAGCGCAAGCTGAGTGCAGGTGACAACCCCGTCGGAACCAGCTAAGAGACCCCCCATCGGCCCCGTGGCTCAACTGGATAGAGCAGCCCCCTCCTAAGGGGCAGGTTGCAGGTTCGAATCCTGCCGGGGTCACCATCCCGCACAGTATACAGCCCAGGCTTGCATGTTCCGTCGATTGCATCAGCTAGATATCAGAGCCAGCTTGCACCGCCCTGCGCTTGCGCTGATCTGCCCCCCAGAGCGCCAGCGCCACACCGCCAAGAATGCCGATGGAACAGATCGTGAGGCGCAGGGTCAGCGGCTCGGCGATGAACACGACCCCGCCAGCCGCGGCAATCGCAGGTACAGTCAGTTGCACATAGGCGGCTGTGCTGCGTTCCAGCGCAGGCAGGACGTTGTACCAGATGGCATAGCCCAGCCCCGAGGCCAGCGCCCCGGAGGCAATGGCATA
>JAFIEF010000117.1 GCA_020832655.1 Paracoccaceae bacterium | reverse complement strand
AAGTGGATTCCCTGGATTCCAAAAGGAATCCACCCTGGCCAGCGGGGTGATCACGCAAGATTCTGATTTTGAGTCATAATTTCCGCTAGGGCCGATGGGGTGGCTTCAAAGTGGATTCCCCGGTGAAAAAGCCAAGCGCTAGAAAACTTGCGCGCTCAGCCCCCCCGTATACGGATCGCGCCTGGGAGGAACCATTGGAGGGGGATCAGTTCCGTCATTCCCCTTATCTTTGGCTATCATATGGTGTCCGAGAAATGCTCAAGTAAGAAGCGGCTCGGGTGGTCTTTGTCGGGCCATGCTTCCCAAAGGGAACGTGCGGCAGGATCCGAGGCGGTAATCAATCGGTTGACTTGGTCGCGCCGCTTCTGCCGTGCGCGAGATCCGAATTTGCCATCGGCACCGGGCAGGACATAGTCTTCCACAATCGAAGTTGTGAAGTCGCTGATGGTTCTCGCCCTGCGATGCCGTATGGCTAAATCGGCGTGAACCTCGCTCGTGTAATGCGCTGGTCCCGATTTCACGAAGAACTCGGCGCCGAGCTTCAGCACCTCGTCCAAATCGTTGTCGTCGGTAAGAAGACGCAAAACGTTTGGAATGTAGTCGTCGGCGCGAGGCTCTTGGAATACTATGCGTGCCTCGGCAAATTGTTCCTTGGTTGGTGGGTGCGTGACGTCATTTTCGTCTCTCACCAGAAACTTCCGTTGCTCCCTTAGGCCATCAAAGCTGGAAGTCGATACGAGAACGCCGCGAATTCTGAATGTCCAGGGTTCATCGTTTATGGTGACCGGTCCGATCTCTTCATGCAGAAAGTGCGGAACGATCTGGGTGCAAACCACCTTATACTCACCCCAACCGGCGTGTGCGCCCAGCGCGAGGCCTTTCGGATCCGCAAATCCGAACGTCTGGGTGCGATTTTCCTCGTCGACGATCCAGATGACGAAGTCAGGATAGTACCAGTCAGAAGAGTCGACCCGCAGCCTGAAGGACTTGTTATCCTTCTCTAGGTTGCGTTTTAGCCAGATCTTTCGCCTTCCCCAAATGAGTGGTGTGGACGTCGCCTTGGGATAGTCTTTATTCGGGTAGAGGTACATAATCAGATCACGAACGAACTTCTCTTCTTCTCGGTTCAATGCTCCCGGGCCAGACACAACTCCGGAATCTTGCTGGTTAAGCAGCAGGGGCTGGTAGACGCTTCCGGGTGCGAGGACTTCGCAGTCATTTCCGGTGACACTAACGATCAATGGCAAGTTCTGTACATCTGGGCACAGGATACGATCACCGAATAAATTCGGCTGCGATTTGTCAGGCATTGGTGATTTCCTTGAAATACTGGTTTGGAATGCCGCTGTCTGAAGCGACAATGATCTCGTACCTGCTGTGCTTGGCTTCGATCTTGCGATAGGCGCTCTCGAACAATTTCCTCGCGACCGTGCTGGCTGCGACCTGAATTCGCTGGATGTCTTGTCGACTTTGAACACAGCAAAAACCCGGCAGTGCCCAGACTTCGTACGGACCTGCTTTAAGGGCGGTGCTGACCGAACTCCGGTCAAACTGAAGGTTCCACCGCTTTCCCATGGCTTTCCACTGAGCCAGATCCGAGTAGATCGAGTCCATGTCGAGGAGATGAACGGTCTGCTTGAAAGCCGCGGTGACATCGGTGCCCACACGTGCAGAATTCTCGTCCAAACCATCTCGCCCGATGCTTGCGGTCGCAATGCCTGCTGCATAGGAAACAATAACCTTGTTCACCGATTGCAACCATTGCGGGTTGCGCAAATCTACGAGGAATGCGCTTTGTTGCGGGCCAACTGCCTTGATGGACAGCAGCGCCGGTGTTTCTGGAATCCAATCGTGAACGTCGCAGACTGTCCGCGTCTTTTCGCCGATGCCATTCTCGAACAGCCCCGCAAGGAAAGCCTGCAGATATCGGGACTTCAGGCCGAACACGAAAGCTGTCTGTAACGCGGACAAATCACCTTTGATATCGCGCAGGCGCTTGCCATTGCCGTTTGTACCAGAAAATCGAACGACACGCCCGAACATCTGGATGATGAGTGAACCCTCGTTTTGACCCAGACGAAGAAGTGTCAGGCTCGAGGCGCGATAATTGTCCCACCCCTCGGCGAAGCGGCGGGACCCGATTAAGAGATTCACGCTCGAGTTTGCCAGTTCCAAATCTGAAAAAAGTGAAGCAGTGAAAGCATCATCTTCGACATCAAGTGATGCGGTTCCCAGCGCATCTTTCAGGCCCTTCACATCGCCAACGTTAACCACGCCATAGTAATGTACGCTGTCGCCGCGGCGAAGGCCGAGTCCCATTTCTCCCGGCGACGTCTTCAATACACGAAACAACGAAACGTCACCGTCCTGCCAGCCGAACACGTCGTTGAGAATCCGGGCTTGGATGGCCGCCGCGGACATGCCCTGCAGCCCAGTGGATACAACCTCAGGCAGTAGGCTTGCACCTTGGCGCGCAGCATCCAGCACACGGGTGATACCTTCCGAGATGAAGTCATCTTCCGACAAGGCCCGATCGAGAAAGCGGAGAACGTCGACAACGTCCGAGGTCTGCTGCTTGTCGCCTTCGTTCTTGCCTCCGATCACAGAAAGGCCAAGCAGCACCCATAAAGGTTTCGCCACACGAAGACCTCGATCCGTGATCTGCTTCTGCACGGCTGAGTTGCCAAAGCTGGCCAGCTGATACCAGTACGCAATCAGCGCCGCCGTCAAAGTAGTATGCTGGATTTCCTCAGTCGTTTCCTTGTGCCCATCTAGCTTCACGTTCCAGAAATCCTTGCCGTAAAGATCGGCATGGAATCGGTCATACGCGTAGTCGAGAATGATAGCTTTGGCATATCGCCCGAACGTGGCCTCGGCCTCAGCCACTTGACCGAAGGTGGCCGAGAATTCGATCAGCATGCCACGATGGTCGAGCTGGCTGTCTCCGATCCCGGCCAAGTCAGACTGCAGCTTCTTCCAAACGCTTTCTTCGCTGCGCTGGCCCTTGTGCCCTTCGTCCACGAAAACGAGGTTGCGCCCATCGCGGAAGACCGATGTGGGGATCGTCACCCCGTCGCCCTTCTTGGTTTCGGCCAGCTTGTTGATGTCGACAACGATCACGGTGTCAGGGTGCAGACGGCCGAGGCTCGAGGCATCGCCATCCATCGGATATGCGAAGACATCGAACGCCTTCGTTTGCCGCAGCTTGTCGGCATGCTGTCGCGAAAGGCTTTCCGATGGCGTGATCAGAATGGTGCGATCCCATTTCCCCGCGGCGTGCAGCATCGCGATGCAGGCGTGCAGCACATGGGTTTTGCCGGAACCGGTGGCCATCCAGAAAGCAGCAAACTGCAGGTCGTCCGCGGTGAAGGGGCTAATCGTCTCGCTGCGGTTCTTCTGTGCCCAATCGGCAAGGAAGGCATTCAGGCGCTCGAGGAAGGCCCCCTCGTCAGTGCTGCGGCACTTGTGCCAATGCGCGAACAGGATCAGCGACAGATACTGCGCATAGCGCGGTGCCAGCTTCACCGTCTGGCACGCCGCACGAACTGCCTGATCCGCCTCTGTAAGCAAGGATGCATCACCCCGGCAAAGCGACTCCAGCAGCGACAGATAGTTGCCGTCTGCCATCGCCAGATCGGCTGTCATCGTGTCTTCGACCGTCGAAAGCCCGCGCATGACGGCGGCCAGATCCAGCCCGAGTTCATGGGCCAGCGCATCGCGCAGGACGAGGGCCTTCTTCAGCCTGGCGTGACCGGATGCCATCAGCGCCCCCCGAACTGGGTTGCAAAGATGGCCTCGATGGCCTCGAACCGTTCGCAGCCCTCAAAGGCAAGTTCCGGCATGGCATTTGTCAGGAAGCGGTCGGCTGGATGCTCGGCCATCTTCGCCTTGCACCAGTCCTCGTTCCCCTCCCGGTCGCATTCGCGGAACAGTACGGTGACGGATCGGTTGCGGCGGTCGGTGCCGGTGATGACCACGCCCTGATCTTCGCGGTAAAGCCGCGCCACATTGAGGCCGAGCAGGTAGACTAGGCTTTCGACCAGATCGACCTCTCGGTTCACCGCATCGCCTCCGCCTTGCGCACACTTGATGCTGTAGCCAAAGGGTGAGCGGAAATGCTCGACCGACTGAAACAGCCTTCGTGCCTCGCGGTCGAGGCGATATTGGATTGAAAATGCGAGGTTCTCGAAGGTCATGGTATCCTGCACCTTCGGCTTGTCGATGCTCAAGGTCTCAAGCGTATCATCATATTGCTCAAGTTCCTGAACGCGCACAAAAATACCGGGCCCACGTCGATCCTTGGCCTTTCCAGATTTCCACTGGGTAGCGCTGCCGACCTTCTTGATCCGGGGAACAACGAGCGTTTCGAAGTAACGGTTGACCTCGACTGTGATGAACTTGCGGTGCCCGAAGTCGAGACGATTAGCCTCCACCACCGCGTGAGCAGAGCTACCTGACCCGCCAAAGCAGTCGAGGATCATGCTGTCCTTTTCTGCGGCCTGGTTGATGAAGCGCCTAACGAAGCGCGAGTTCTTGGGCGACAGGAAAGCCCCGGCGATGCCAAACAAGTCCGTCAGTTGCGCCTCACCGTCATTGTAATCGTAGAAAACGCTAGTTCCGATGTTAGTTTCAACCTCGTGAAGGAAGCCTTTAGGATTGGGAACAGTTTTTTCATTTTTCCCCCACGCGATCCTATCGGATGCAACCAAGTCCTTGAAGTTTTTACGGTCGGGTTTGTCCTCTGTGGATTCAGCAGGGAACTTCCAGCCAGAGCGGGGAATAGCACACTGCTTCTGCGTGACGGGATGAATTGGGCGATAATAGCGGTAGTTTGGGTCTTTGGCGTCCTTTGTTGACTCTGCCTGTTTCGATGCAGGTGCTGCGGCTGGCATTTCGCGCCATACCCAGAGAACCGCCTCACGTTTCCGAGCATCACTTTCCGGAACGTATTTTCCGTCCTTGTCGCGATATTCGGCGTACTTGTAGGGCATGATCCCTTTCCAAGGATCTTGTTTTTTGGTCTCTTGGTTCCATTCCAGACCGCGTTCTTCCAGTTGTTCCCGATATTCGATCTGGTGCTGTTCAAATAGCGCAGAAATCGCTTTTTCGACCTCTTTGATCGG
Source organism: Paracoccaceae bacterium (assembly GCA_020832655.1). GTDB lineage: Bacteria > Pseudomonadota > Alphaproteobacteria > Rhodobacterales > Rhodobacteraceae > Roseinatronobacter. The sequence goes on along the minus strand of JAFIEF010000117.1, from coordinate 6,720 downwards.
TGGATAATCGTGCCCGAGCCTTTCCACCAAATCCAGGATTTCGGCACATCCGGGCTTTGGCTCCCGGTACATCTGCGGGATGCTTTCTGTCACAGGGCGCGATTTGGCAAAGACATGCACGAATTCGTGGTTGGTCGAATATAGGGACAGCTGGCTGTTGGCCGTGTTCTGCGTCCAAATCAGTTCCTCTACCCGGTTCTGCGCGCCGAAGACTTCACTGAGCACATGTTCCAGATTGGTTCGCTCCTCGGAGTCGATGCTCACGAAAATCGCCGATTCACGGTTCATCAGGTCGCGGATAGCTTCTGTCCGGTCACGCATCAACGACGCCCACGATGCCTTCTTGTACCCGTTCTTGTACGGAATCGAGCTGGTCGCAGTGTTGTATGGAGGGTCGATGTAGACGCACTTTACTGTTTCTGCGAACTTCGGCTTGATCGAATTCAGAGCCTGCCAGTTGTCAGAGCGCAAGGCGACGCCGTCGATCACGGTCTCGAGTTCGTTCGACTTTGTGATGGCCGCCATCAATTCCCATCGGAATGTCGGATCAAAGTGCTTGGTGTCTACTGGTAGCGGGAGCCACCGTTGGCGCGCAGCTTGTGCGAGATCACCTTTGATGACTTCATGGCAATCAGCAGCTGAAGCGAAATCGCCCAGCCCCAGTTCCTCCCATTCGGCACGTTGCGCAGCGACGATCCGCGGGAGGTGGGCCACCAGCCAGTCTTCCCCCGCCAGCTTGGCAATCCTGTCGAGCGTGATGACATAGCGCGTGGTGAAGACCAGCTTCTTCTTCTCCCACAGGGATTTCTGGAAATCCTCCAGCACCGCCAGAAAGTCGATGATCTGATGCCCGATCTCGCGCACGATCCGACCGACCCTGATCAGGCGGCGGGGCAGGTCGGTGTCGATCAGCAGCTGGTCGGCGTTAAGCACCTCCGTCTTCAGGAAGATGTCGAGGTCTTCGCGAAGGGCGGCGCCCAGCCTCTTGTGGATGAAGAAATCCGACTGGTTGCGCGCGACGAAGTGGTTCAGCCAGCGCTTCAGCTCGGCCTCGTCGGCGTTGATTTGGCCCTGTATGGCCTTGACGATGTCGTCCTTCTGCTTGTTGGACTGCGCGCCCTTCAGGTACTTCAGCAAGACAATGTAGTGGCCGTCGTCAGCCTTGGTGACGGAATCGATCTCGTAATGCGCCTTGTCCGTCGGTTTCAGGCTGGCGCGCGTCTTCTGCAGTTCTTCGGGTTCGACCGAGAAGACGATGCGTTCGCCATTGGACAGCCGAACAGTGAAGTCGGTGAACGTGTCACCCGACTTGATGTAGTACATGTCCTCCGTCGCCCAGTGGAACTCGGTATCCTCGCCGGTCGAGCGGATGTAACGGCTGCCATCCCGGCCATAACGACGTTCGACGATAAAGTCGCCGTCCTGGTAATGGCGCGAGAAGAACTGATAAAGGCGGTTCAACACCTCGCGGCGGTCGGTGCCGACATTCTCGCTAGCGCGTAGTTGCTCTTGAAGTGAGCGATACTCGTCAACCATGGCTTTGAAAGCGGGAAAGCGTTCGGCCTGATCAAGTAATTCGCGCCGCTCTTGTTCGCTCATACCTGGCTTGATGCCAAACTCGCCCTCAATCTGCTTTATCCGAAGTCGATCACTGGCTGTTTCTTCATCGTCGGCTTTGCGAAACGCTTCTGCGAGCATTTCAGACAGCTTTCCGCCTTCCAGTATTTTACTGCCGTTCTTTTCGATCACCTTACCAAGAAATGCCTTCACTTCCTGATTATGATGACGAATGACACGGTAAAACCCGAAATCTAGCCGGTCTGCCTCATCCAGTTGGAAAAGCTCCGCCATCAACTCGACAAAACGGACTTCGGCTTGTTCAATCGTCGTCATCAGATACCTTCCTGCCACGACTGCCGCCGCCTCGACATCGTTTTCCGGCGACAATAGACGGCGCGTCCGCCCAGCGAAAGCGGTTTAGCTCGGATAATCCTGATTTCCAAAGGCTTGAGGCACATCAGTCGGCACATGGTCCTTGCAGACAACTTGCCACGGTTGCGCCTTCGGCATAGCCGAGGTGACATCCACCTCCCGCAGCATACCGCCCGTGATCAATCCCTCGCGCACCCAGCCCAGCGCCTGCCACCAATTCTCATAGGCCTGCCGCGCGCTCTCGATCTGCCTCTGATCGGGTGAGAAGCGAACCGGACAGGCCAGCAAGTCAACAGTTCGCCACTTGCCGCGCGTCTTCACCTGTTCGGTCCCGACCACGATGGTCGTGGCGCGTTCGCCGTACTGATTGCGTTTGATGTCGCGCGGCACGCAGCGGGGAACTGCTCCCGGCATCCAGTCCGGGGTCAGCCCTGCGCGGGCGAGTTCGGCCACGAGGATGGCAATGCGCTTGCCGCCCAAACTGACTGGCATCCCTGCCACGGTGGCCGCGATCACCTCGGCATCTTCGTGGACATATCCGCCGATCTTGTGCTGCCCGCCATCAACCTTGCAGCCCAGCGCTGCGCGCTGCAGCAGGACGTATTCGAGGCCAAACCCGAAGCCTTCTTCCTCGATGTCTGATGGGGGCGACAATTCCAGCTGGGCCTTCTCGACCCGAAACGCCCATTCCAGCGCCTGCTGGACGCCCATTGCGCGCCTGACCTTGCCACCGCGCCCAGCGCTGGGCAGGGACATGCGGCCCAGCCTGCGATCAATCCTGCTCATTGCACACCCCGCTCGCGCAGGCGCTCGGCTGTCACCAGCCGCCGCGCCAGCATGGCATCGCGGATGGTGTTGCCGATCATGCTGGACGGCAGATAGCGTTCAGAGTTCACCAGATCGGCATAGAAAGCCGCAGTTTCATCCGCGCTGGGCCTTGGCCTGTGATCGCTTTTGCCCTGCGCTGATCGGCATTTGCCGCTTGCCGCGAATTTCTGTGCAATTGGCGCTCCGCTTTGCTTCAGGCGCTTCGCTGCGCGCTGCATGGCGCGATCGAGCGCCTTGGGCCCGTCGGGTGGCTCGGGATGCGCGTGGCGGCTGTCCTCGGCGGCCGTCAGGATGGCCTCCTCGCTGAGGCCCAGATCCTGGCACCAGCGCCTGACATGGGCGCGCGCCGTTGCGCCCTGCCACCAGCCGGGCAGGGGGCCTACAGGATCGAGGCCCAGCGCCCGGAGCAGTTTGTCGAAAAAATCATCCGGAAATTCTGCGCGCGGGCCCTCCTCCTCCTTTACTGGTTTACTTAGAGGTTCCCTTACAGGGTTAGTGTCTCGTTTTGAGACACGGGAATCGCCATTTTTGAGACACGGGTTTGCGCCAGAATGAGACACGGCCCCGTGTCCCAGTCCGTGTCCCATATCGAGACACGGCTCTTGCTGGTTTTGGGGCGACAAGCCCTTGCCAGAGCTTGAGTTTTCTTCGATTTGCCCGTGTCTCAAATCGGGACACGGGGTTTGGGGTGGATCAAGGTCAAATGGCGCGCCGCTGCCGGTGTCGGGATCATCCGACCCGGACGGATCAAAGCCCGACTCAAAACCCAGAAGATAGCGCGTGGGCCGCTGCTGGCCGGTTCGACGGTCGGTCATCCGGATCCGCCGGATCAGGCCGCGGGCTTCCAGATCATCGAGATGGCGGTTCAGCGTGGCGCGGCCGATTTCGCAATCATGTGCCAGCCGCTCCTGCGAGGGGAAGCAACCATAATCCGGGTTGAACCTATCGCAGAGATGCCAGAGCACGATCTTGGTGGTGGGTTTCAACCCACGCTGCTGTATGGCCCAGTTGGTAGCCGCATGGCTCATGGTGCTGCCCTCCGTGTATTTTTGGGCAGCGGGGATGTGACCGGGGATGTGACAGGGCGCGTGGTGGCGCGCTGGGCATCGGGCTGCACCACACGCGTGGTAAAGCCGTGATCCGCCAATGCGCCCAGCGCGTCGTCGAGACTGCGCACTAGCGCCCAGGCGTGCCCCTGCGCCAGCACGGCATCGCGAAACGTCTCCTGATCAGGGCTGAGCCTGCCCTTGAGCGATTTCAGCTCCAGAAACAGCACGCGCCCATCGCACAGCACTGTCAGATCGGCAAAGCCGGGATGCACGCCCATGCCGACCAGAATGGCCTGGCGCTTGGCCCCCCGTGGGCCGGGTTCGGTCACCTCATTGGCGCAATGATGAATGATGGCCGTTCGGGGCAGGGCAAAGCGCAGCGCCTTTACCACGGCGCGCTGCAGATCGGCCTCGGGTGTGCCGCGCCGCTTCATCGCCGGTCCTCCGGGTCATGGTTCTGCTGGAAACTGCGCCCCGTTGAGCGCGCCTCGAGCACGACCAGCAGGATGCGCGCATCCTCGCGCTCGGCGGGTGTCTCGCCATGCTGGATAAGCACATTGCAGGCCAGTCGCTGCAGGTGGTCGGAATGGTGCACGACATCGGCGACGACGATACGCGCCTCGCGCAGCCGCTCCTCAACCCAGTCCTGACGGACCTGATCTCGCTGGCGGTGTTTGCGGAAGGACAGGGGGAAGCTCATCGACGGCCCCTCCCTTTGCGTTTGGGCTGGCTCTGCTCGCGGCTCAGCAGCCAGTCCCGCACACTACTCTGGCGATAGTAGACCTTCCGGCCAATGCGCATGCAGGGCGGTCCCTCGCGCCGCGCTTCCCAACGCGCCAGCGTGTCAGGTTTGACCATCAGCTCTTCCGCCAGGTCCTCACGACTGATCCAGCCTGCCAGCAGGTTGAGGGGCGCGGCCCCCGGCTCATCTGTCATCTTGTCGAGCATCTGCTCTCTCCTTGAATGCGACCCGACAGGTTCGGGCTGGGCAGATCAGAGCAGAGGCCGAGGGGAGGAAACGAGGCGGAAGGTGGAATTGGAAATCCGGGCCAATTCCACCCCATGTTTTGTTGGGTTTTGCGCACATGACGGGGATTAAGACCCCTGAGCGGATGCCCAACCCCGGTCGTCTGGCGGCCTGTTCCGGAAACCCCAATTCCGGTTCCGGCAGCGTTTGTCTGCGGAACCCTGCACGAGGACCGGGCCAACGCGGATTCTGTCGGGAAAGAGCGTGCGGAATCGCGCGGAAACGCATTCCGGACGGACGCCGGAAAAAGAACGAAAGGCAAACAAGAGCTTGCCTGTGTCAACCTGGAAATCTGCCCGGATGCGCTCATATTTGGCGTGACAGCACATGTCAGGGTTGATTAACCTATCCTTGAGCAGTCCAGATGAATCGCAAAACGGCCCTCGGGATCGGTGCATGAGGCATGATCCCGGACAGGTATTGTCATAGCCACGCTTCGCATTTTGCTCGTCCCGCCCAGCGCCTTCGGGCGCTGAACAAAGTCCTGTTGCCCCATGAATTCCCGGCCCTGGCCGAACGATGCCCCATGCCTGAAAGGAGTCCCCCCATGCCGCTGCCTGTTGTTGCGTTCTATTCCATTTATGAAGTTTCTGCCCGCTGGGGCTGCTCTGCGGCTGATGTGGCAGGCTGGGCTGCGTCTGGGCATTTCAAGGCGATGATCGGGATCGAACCCGTGCAGTGCGGGGATGAGCTGCACGGTGGTCTGGTGGAGGTTTCGCTCGCGGAACTGATGCCATTGTTTCGCCGGTTTGGCCCCAGTGACGAGACCTGCCGGCTGAAACGCATCCTGCCCGTCGGCACGGAGACATGGCTGCGCGTCACCGATCCGGTCGAGGGCATTCTGGTGCGGGCGACAGACCTGATGTTCCCGGCCGAGGCGCTGCATCGGTTCGAGGAGGAACGTGAGCTGCTGCGTCGTTCGACCCATGGTACCGGCGCAGGCGCGCGGTACGATTGGGAGGCCATGACGATCTGGCTGTTCAGGCGGCTCAACGAGATGGGGTTCCCTGCCTCGCAGGCAGCCCTCGTGGCCGAAGTGCAGGACTGGTTCATTGCCAACTCAAAGGCGGGGGAGGTGCCAGAGGAAAGCACCATCCGCAAACGCATTGCGCCAATCTGGCGTGCCGTGCGCGGAGAGGACTGAGCAGCAGGCGTCGCCAGCCGGCGCGGCACGATTGTCGCCCAGCGCCCAGCGCAGTGCGACTACGCAATGGGGCGGGGCAGGCCGCGCCTGTCTCGACAGCAGTCATGCCGACTTCTGCTGGTCCTCTGCATCATGAACCAGCCTCGGGCGCGGGCGGAAGATGCTGGCGACAGTATCGACGCCCGCGCGCAGGGGCGATTCCATCAGATGCGCATAGCGTTGCGTCGTCTGCATCTGGCTGTGGCCAAGCAGGCGGCCAATGATCTCGAGCGAGGCGCCCCCGCTGACCAGAAGCGACGCAAAGGTGTGGCGCAGATCATGGATGCGCACATCGGGCAGATCAGCGTCCCGCTGGACCTTGAGCCAGAAGCGGCGGATTTCGCGGACGGGCTTGCCGACGGCATCGCCGGGAAACAGCCACGGGTTGCCCTTGGGCACCACCAGCTGGCGCTGGCGCACGATCGTGACCACATCCTGCGAGATCGGGACGCGGTGGATCTTGCGCTGCTTGGTGGTCGAGGCGGGTTTGGACCAGATGGCATAATCGAGATTGAACTGTTCGAACCGCGCAGTGCGCACTTCGCCCACGCGCGCGCCGGTCAGCATGCACATGCGGATGATCCCGGCTGCGCGCTGATCTTCGGCGGCATCAAGCACCGCGGCCAGACGCACCAGTTCCTCGGGGGTGTCTGACGTCAGCACCCATGGAACATTTTAGGTATCTTGCGGAACGGAGGGTT
>JAFIEF010000012.1 GCA_020832655.1 Paracoccaceae bacterium | reverse complement strand
ATGCTGGCTTCAGTTCAAAAATGGCAGGAGGGGATCGGCGTCGCGCTTACGATCAGCTGGCCGGGCACGTCGAGAGCCGCGTCCACGACGCGCGAGTTTCCAAACTCCGCTTTCTGCCAACTGCTGCCTGTGACGGCAGGCATCGCGACCGGCAGCTTTTGCAATTTGCCGCGCATGCGATGTCGCAACCCCACAGGCCGCTTCCCGCCCTCTGCGAAGACAACGACAAGATCGACGTGCCCGGCCCATAGTCGCCGGTCGGGCTCTGGCGTGGTATTCACGGTTGCGGTCACTCAAGCCCGGCGCAGCGAACGACGCGAGTCAGCGTCAAACCTATCGCACTTTGTAATGTTTGGCACCCAAGGGATTCGTGCCATTCCTCCATAGCGAGTGATGACGCTTTGCACGATTGGTTGGACGTGGTCGGCGCAAACAACTCTCTGGCGACGACAGTTTTGCTCAGTCCTGAGCGAGCCATTTCTTCATTGCTTTGGTCAGCATCAGGGCTGGTCGCGATCGGGCAAGTGGGCGCGAGGTGAAGACGTGAATGTCAAATCGGATCATCGGGTTAACGGGAACGACTTGCACCTTTGTGTCGTTCAGCGCAGCTGCGGTGAAGCTGTCAACCACGCCAATCATTCCCGTTTTCTTGACCAGCGGGGCCATCCCTTCAAGTGAATAACACGTCATCTTCCCCAAGCCGGGTGCGGGGTCGTTCAGGTATGATGTCAGCAACCGGCCGATAGGGCGGTCGATCGGCGTCTGGATTAGGTCGGGCAAGCCGGTCAATTCGTCCGGACTGATGGCCGCACGGCCAGCTAGCGGATGGTCAGCGGGCACAAGCAGAACCAGATGTCCTTGACCGATGGTGCAGCGATGAAGGTCCGGCGCTTCGACCAAACCACCGCAAAAACCGATATCGATCTGACCGGATCTGAGCGCGGCAAGTTGCTCCAGCGCCGGGCGGACACTGACACCAAGTTCGATCTCCGGCATCTCGGCGCGCAAGTCCGCAAGCGCTTGCGGCACGGTCCTGTGCATCAACAGCCCGATACAAGCCACGGACAGGCGCTGCTCGGCCCCTGTTCGCAACCCGCTGATGCGGTTGGTAAGCGATTGCAGGCCATCGCTGATGAACCGGCTCTCGGAATACAGCCAGTCTGCTTCGGATGTCGGGGAAACGCGTCCCCCTTCCAGAACGAACAGCGACAGCTTCAGCGCTGCCTCCAGATCACGCAGATGCTTGCTGATGGTTGGCTGCGAAACGGCCAGAACGCGCGCGGCTGCGCTGAACGAACCCCGTTCATAGACAGCGCAGAAGGCTTGCAGCCGCTGCAAGGTGATGGCGCGACGATCCATGCTTGAGAGTATAGAAAAAAGCTATGCAAGGCGCAAATAATTTCTGTTTCTTTTGGATATGGCCTCTGTAACCATGACCGCACGCAATCGGATGGAAGACGCTATGCCCGCTGGATTTGTTCTTGGTTTCCTGATGTTGGCAATCCTGTCGGGGGTGGGCATTGCATATGCGGTGGGCGCGGCAGCTATCCTGACATTCATCGTTTCGGACAATGCGCGCTTCATGGCCGTTCTGCCCCAGCGCCTGTTCAGTCAGCTTGATGTCTTCGCGTTTCTTGCGATGCCGCTGTTCATCCTTGCAGGCGATCTGATGAACCGAGGCGGGCTGGCGCGGGCACTGATCGATTTCTCGATGTCGCTGGTCGGCCGTCTTAAGGGCGGGCTAGGGCATGTGAATATTTTGACCAGCGTGTTCTTTGCGGGCGTGTCCGGGTCTGCTGTCTCGGATGCGGCAGCATTGGGCAATGCGCTTGTACCGGAAATGCGTAAACGCGGGTATTCGCTAGACTATGCAGCAGCGATTACGGGGGCGTCTTCAATCATAGGGCCAATCATTCCGCCCTCGTCGATCCTGATCTTCTATGGCGCTCTCATGGACACTTCCATCGCTGCTTTGTTCGCTGCCGGGATCGTGCCTGGCCTGCTGCTGGCCGGGGTGTTGATGGTGATGAACGCCTATTACGCTTGGCGCGACGATCATCCCGGTGGCAAGGGGGCCGATTTGCCACGCGTCATCCCCTCTGCCATCAAGGCGCTGCCCGCGCTGTCGCTTCCGGTGATTATTCTGGGGGGAACGCTCTTTGGGTTCATGACCCCGGCCGAGGCAGCGGCGGTCGCTGTCGTGGCCGCGCTGGCGGTCGGGATTTGGTACCGCGAACTGGGCATTGCCGAGATCCTTGCGAGCCTGCATCGCACAGGCGTTTTGCTTGGGGCACTTTTCATCATCCTGTGCGCCATTTCGACCTTCAGCTATCTGGCGGCGCTGATGCAGTGGCCACAGGCGATTGCGCGCACCATCGACGGCTGGGGGCTTGGGCCGCTGCAATACCTGATGCTGATCAACGTGATCTTCCTCTTGGCCGGGATGGTGATGGATGTGAAGGCGGCGGTGGCGCTGTTCGCGCCGATCTTCGTGCCGGTCGCGCTGGCTATGGGGATCGACCCTGTGCATCTGGGTATCGTGATCTGTTTCAACATCACGATTGGGCTTTTGTCGCCGCCCTTGGGGGGTGTGCTGCTGATTCTCGCCACTGTGGTGAAGATGGACTACTGGCGGCTGATCCGCGCGACGATGCCCTTCTTCCTGGCCGAGTTCGGCATCCTGATCATGCTGACCTTTGTTCCCGAAATTAGCCTCGCGCTGCCACGTGCGCTGGGGCTGCGATAACCACCAACCAACTCAGAGAGAGGACAGAAAGATGAACAGACTACTTGGAACCGCCCTTGCGGCCCTTCTGGCGGCAGCGCCCGCGCTCGCGTCCGAAGTAAAGATTGCGCTGAACGGCGTGAACGACCCTGAAACCAATGCCGAAGCTGCCTTTATTTCAGGCTTCGAGGCCGCTCTGGAAGGGACAGAGTTCACCGTGTCGGTCTTCCCGTCGGACACATTGGGCAACGAGCGTGAGCGGTTCGATCAGGTGGCGCAAGGACTTCTGGAAGTGAATCTCGCCACAGCCTCGACACCTTATGGCATGAGCCCGATCATGCGCGGTATCGCGCTGCCCTTCCTGTTTGAGACACCGGAAGAGCTGGATCGCGTATTGGCGGAAACCGACCTGATGGAGCTGATGAACGAACCCCTGAGCCCCAATGGCATCCGGCTTGCCGGGGTCACCTATATCGGTATGCCGCTGGGCTTTCACACGCGCGACCGTGCGGTCACGCGAATGGAACACCTGCAAGGCCTGCGCTTTCGAGCGCTGAATGCCGAACAACTGGCCTATATCGAGGCGCTGGGCGCGGCGGGAACGATCGTCGCATGGGCCGAGGTCGCGAATGCCATCCAGACCGGGATCGCAGACGGCTATCTGAACCCGCCCAATTCGGCCATCCGCACCGGCCACACCGAATTCCTGCGCAATTTCACACAAGCCGACATCACGCCTTCGACCCGGATCGTGCTGATCTCGGAAGACTGGTATGACATGCTGTCCACCGAGGAGCAGGCCCAGATCGATGCAGCAATCGAGGCAGGGCTGGCCGCCAACCGCGCGTGGATTGATGACTGGGCCGGGATCGTTGAGGAGCGCCACCGGGCAGCAGGCGTCACCCTGTCCGAACTCGAACCCGGAGAGCGTGACAAGATGGTGGCTGCAACCCGCCCGACATGGGATGACGTGATGGAGCCAGAGCATCTTCAGGCCTATCTCGACGCCCTTGACGTGGTGCGCAACTGATGCCGGGGCCGGTCGGACGTTTCGTGCTGGGCCTGAGCCGTGGTATCGACCGTCTGGCCGGTGCTGCGACTATGGTCTTTTTGGTCGCGCTGGTGGGGGCCGTGATGGTGCAGGTGGTTGCCCGCTATGTGCTGAATTCGCCTCCGCCTTGGACCGAAGAAATGGCCCGCTACGCCATGATCTGGGCAGGGCTGATGGGGGCGACGCTGTCATTCAAGCGTCGCTTCGATCCGGCTTTGGTCAATCGTGCGCCCGGCACGGCGGCGAAAGGGCCGCGCGCGGCCTTTATCGCCGCAGGTGCGGGGGTGTTTCAGGGGCTGGTCGTGATGATCTATCTGCTGCCGATCTTGTGGCACAGCTTTTTCGGACCGAACATGAACCCGGAACGCAGCTTTCTTTTGCGCCATTCGCGCATGACCGCCGAAACGCTGGGCTTTCCAACGCTTCTCGTGGCGGTTGCCGTGCCCTTGATGGCGATCTTTATCCTGATCCATCTGGCCGCGCGGGTGTTCGAGCCCGCCGAGACCGCCGAAACGCAAGACGCCAGCGACGCACTGGGAACCTGACCCATTCGGAGACCAACTATGCAAGCCGATATCCTGTTTCGCAACGCCGAGGTCATAGATGGCACCGGCGCTACCCGACAGCGCCTTGATGTTGCGGTGATCGAAGATCGCATTGCTGCGATGGGCGATTTACCCGACTGGCGCGGCGGGGTCGAACATGAATGTACGGGCCTTGTTCTGGCCCCCGGTTTCATCGACCCCCATGTCCACCATGATGAGATCGTCCTGACTGATCCTGACATGGCCTGCATGACAAGTCAGGGTGTGACCACCATCATCAATGGCAACTGTGGCTTTTCAATTGCGCCCTTGACCGCCGTGCCGCCCTTTCCGGCGCCGCTTGATATAATCCTGTCGCCGGATGTGCCGCGGTTTGTCCGCTTTGGCGATTACCGCGCACGTCTTAATGCGGAACCGCCTGCTGTGAACACGGCCTGCCTGATCGGGCATGGAACATTGCGGATCAACGCTATGACAGACCTGAACCGGCCCGCAGACGCTGCCGAGATTGCGGCAATGCGCACGGCGCTGGACGCGGCGCTGTCCGAGGGTGGAATTGGGCTGTCCACGGGGCCGTTCTACCCACCTGCCCGCGCGGCCCCAACGTCCGAGTTGATTGAAATGGCGCGTGTAGCTCAGGCGCATGGCAAGCTTTACGTTACCCATATGCGCGATGAAGGCGACCGTGTGCGCGAATCGCTGGAGGAGACGCTCGAGATCGGGCGCGCGGCTGAGTGCGGGGTACATGTGTCGCACCATAAATGCGCCGGTCTTGCCAATCATGGCCTGTCGGAAATCACGCTCGCCATGATTGACGCGGCAAGGCAGCATCAGGACGTGGGCCTTGACACAACACCGTGGATCGCGTCTTCGACCATGCTGAATTCGGGCCGACACCGGCAGGCAACGCGGGTTCTGGTTGCGGAATCCGTGCCTCATCCGGAAATGGCAGGGCGCGATCTGGCCGATATCGCCGCCGAATGGTGTGTCGATATCGACAAGGCCATGGAACGCCTGCTACCCGCGACAGGGACGTTCTTCATCATGGATGAGGGGGACGTGCGCCGCATTCTGTCCTACCCGCATACAATGGTTTGTTCTGATGGTATAGCGCGCGGCAAACACCCACATCCGCGTGTCTGGGGGACGTTTCCGCGCGTGCTGGGCCATTATGTGCGCGATGTCGGTCTTTTCAGTCTGGAAGAAGCTGTGCATCGCATGACCTGGATGACGGCAGAACGGTTCGGGCTGAAAGGACGGGGCCGGCTGGCCGTGGGCCAGTTTGCCGATCTGGTGCTGTTCGACGCGGCTAGCATTGCCGAGGGCGCGACATTCGAAGCCCCGTTTACCCCTGCACACGGGATCATCGGAACATGGGTCAACGGTCGTGCAGTGTGGCGTGATCAGGCCACAACCGGAGCACGACCGGGACGGACACTAAGCTAATTCGAATATGGTGTCGCTCTGGAAGCCAGCGTTGCTTCAAGGAAAAAGCTTTTGCCACTATAAAAGCTCATCTAAATACTTATGCTCAATATCTGCGAACGTGCAAATATAGAGTCGTGTTGATCAGCAGGAGTGGACTGGGCACGTCAGTAAAAGTTTACAAAATTTGTACCTTAGCGCCTATAGATTCTTGCGCACTGCGGCGGTCGCGGTCGGCATGGCGAACGGCAGCTTTAGCCGAATGCTGCAGATGCGATGCTGCAAGATCACAGTCGGCTCTCCGCCCTTTGCGTCGTTCCATTACGCTGCGCTGGTGCCCGGTTGGCGCTGGAACAATGCGCATCACTTACGGCAGGGCGGCCCTGACAGGATAAGGTCAGGGCCGCCTGAAGGTTTTTTTCACGGGTGACGAATTCTCTACCTTTGGGCTCACCTTAATTCACCAGATCAGCCATCTTTCTCAAGGTATCCCTTGTTTTCGAGCCAGTCCGTGAGGATCAGTTCGGCCATCGAGGCCATTGATCTGCGGTCATCTTTTGCCGCTTTTTCAATGGCAGACTTAAGGGAAGGGGTAACCCGGAGACCTAGAGGAGTTGAACGCAGTTCGCTTTTTGCTGTCATTGTTAGAACTTTGCTATTGACGTATATCGTTTCAAGTGCAATATATAGAATGTTGCTAACAAATGCAACGGGGCCCAGCGGTGCTGGAACACCAACTAGGCCCCTGACCAAGCCATCTGAATAGGAGATGACCAATGGCTACTTCGAAGATTACCACTGCTGCGCATGAAGCGAAAGCGATTGCAGAGTTCACGCCGACGATGGCGGCGTTTTACCTTTTGCTGCGCCGCTTCAAGAAGACGATCCAGACCGAGATCACGCTTCAGGCCTCTGGCATTGATCTTTTCACGCTGGATGCGGCGGAAGACCTGCGCGAGCTGGAGATTTTGTGGGAAGTGCTTACGGAGACGGTGTTTGACGTGATCCTGGAACTGCCGGTGGTCCCCGAAGATCGCGACCTGCACCGGGTGGCTTTTTTGATGAAGTCTGTTTTCGAAATCGAAGAGCCTTGTGATCGGGCGCATTTCGTAGCGGAAACACGGAAGCACCGCGACCTTTTTGACTGCGCCGCATCCGGGACACAGACCGAGATCACGACGCGTCTGATCGCGCGGTTCTTCCAGGTCTTTGATCAGATGTCAGAGCTCCCGCAGTTCGGCGGGACGCCGGTCACGGTGCGGCCCGCAGATTGCTTCGGCATGATCTCTGGATAAGTAGGAGCGCCCGTGCTGAAGCGATCTCAGCGCGGGCATTCTGCCGCGCGATAGTATGCGCATGGGCCGTTCGCTATACAGCGTTACGCCGCTCTGGAAACGGCGGCGCTGAACGATGCTGATCTGGCCGAATACTGCCGCAAGCGCGGGCTTTTTCCAGCGCAGATTGCCATAGTGTTGGGGATCGCGAACTTCATCGCGACGGCGACGATCACAGTTCAGGTTCTTTTTGCGCAGGATGTGCTGGCTATGTCCGCCTACGCCTACGGGCTAGTCCTGTCTGTCGCGGCACTGGGGGCCGTTACGGGAAGCCTTTTCGCCCCAAAGCTCGTCGGTTTTTTCGGAACACAAAGGTGCCTGTACTTGTCGATTGCGACTTGGGGTAGTGCCGGATGCGATGGAAGCCATCAGGCAGGACATGGATCAGGAAACGGCGGATGAACTCGGGGGTGGCCAGCCGCATGACCTTTTGGCGGTCACCAGATTTGATGCGGTAATTCTTCCAGCGGAAAGCGACGGTTTGGGCATCTGCGCTGACCAGACGCGCGTTCGAGATGGCGACGCGGTGGGTGTAGCGGCTGAGATAGGCCAGCACGGCCTCGGGTCCTCCGAAAGGGGCGATGAAATGAGGCGTCTACGTTCCACGCCCGTTTTTGTGGGGTTGATTGAAGTTCCTTGATCTGTCACACATAACTGCAACACAAAACTGCAACACATTTCATATGTGTCGGGGGTGTCGTAAAAAAGTTTGTGTATAATCATGAGCTTACGAATAGGCTGAGAAACCTCACTGGGAATCCTACCACCCCAGCCAGAATTCCGCATTTCTACCCGGCCAGACAGCCTGTTGCGACAGCCCGCCCGACCGTTGCAGCAGCGCTGACAGTGGTCCGCCATCATGCGCTTGATCATGCGCGCACAGCGCTGCATCAGGGCTGATGACCGGGTGGTGGTGCGACGAACAGGGCGCGGAATTCAGGCAGCCTGTCTTGCCGGGGTCCGATATTGCTGGCACCTTTCAGTTTTGTGCCCACGATGGCCAGCCTGACGCCGCGTATCATGACCCTTGCAAGAAGGCTCTGCCGATGACTGAACATGCCGACCCCCGTTTCCGCGCGTTAGACAGTTGGGATAGCCTGACCGCGATGCGCGCCATCTGGGAAAGCCAGATCGCTGCCGTGGCCAGCATCGGCCCCGCGCTGCCAACCTTGGCCGATCTGGTCGAAGCTGCCCTGCCACGCCTTCGTGCAGGCGGGCGGCTGGTTTATGCCGGGGCGGGCACATCGATCCGTATTGCAGTGCAGGATGGCACGGAATTGGGGCCGACCTTCAACTGGCCCGAAGAGCGCGTGCATTACCTGATCGCGGGCGGGCGGGCCGCGCTGAGCCGCGGAATAGAGGGCGCCGAGGATGATACGCAGGACGCGCATCTGCAGGTGGCAAAGGCCGGGATCGGGGCGGATGATGTTGTCATCGGTCTGGCCGCAAGCGGGCGCACGCCCTTCACATTGGCCGCAGTCGAGGCCGCGCGCATGGCGGGTGCGCTGACAGCCGGGATTTCGTGCAATCGCGGTGCGGCGCTGCAGGGCGTTGCCGAACATGGTGTGGTCATCGAGACCGGCGCCGAGGTGGTCGCAGGCTCCACCCGGATGAAAGCCGCCACGGCGCAGAAAGTCGTGCTGAACATGATCTCGACGCAGCTTATGGTACGGCTGGGCCATGTTCATGACGGGCTGATGGTCGATATGCGCCCGCAGAACCAGAAGCTTCGGATACGCGCGCGCGATATGGTGATGCAGATTGCCGGGGTTTCGGCAGAAGCGGCACAATCGGCGCTGGAACAGGCCGGCTGGCGGGTGAAAGCCGCGATCCTTGTGGCGCATGGGCTTGACGCCGAACGCGCGCGCCAAGAGCTTGCCGCTGCCGACGGGGTGTTGCGTGCCGCACTGGCGGGCATCAGGGCAGATGATGATGCGCCATCATGACCTGCTGCAAACGTGGCCCTGAACCGGGGCTGTACAGTTTGAATGATGGTGGGTGATGAGAGACTCGAACTCCCGACATCTTCGGTGTAAACGAAGCGCTCTACCAACTGAGCTAATCACCCGGTGCGGCGCTGTGTAGACTGCTTTGACGGGCCGCGCAATATGGGAATCGGTGGTGTCGGGGGACAGCATCAGTAACGAATGCTTAACCCATTCGGGGCACGCTGGACGGAATGTTGCAACGCCCGATCCTTGCGCTGTTGGTGCTTGCCGCCTGTGACTCGCCATCGCCCTGGATGTCGGGCGCCGAGGCGACGGCGTTTGTTGCGGAAGGCTATGACATGACGCTGTGGCTTGCAGGGGATCAGGTCGAGGTCATTCGCCACGGATATGCCCCGCGCGCCGATCAGCCGCGTTTGCGGACCGCAATGGCCCGCGCGATCCCAGACCTGACCGGATGCGGCATCTATCCCGGCAGTCTGGAAGGCGATAGCGGGGTGCTGCGCGCGCGTCTGGATTGCGGCTAGAGCATGTCGCGCAAAAGTGGGAACCGGTTTGCGCAAAAAGTCACGCGACCACAAAAGGTCAGAATGGATCGCGTGAATGCAAATAAACGCGACACGCTAGAGGGCGGCTTTGCGTGGCTTTTCAGCGTGGCCGAAGACGCCTGTGCGCAGCCGCATCCCTTGGTTCGGTGTCAGGCGCTGCGAAACTCGCGCATCAGGAAGTCGGGCACATGATCGCCCATGCCGACAACCTTGTCGTGCTGGCGCTCTCTTGCACCAGCAGCTTTGGGCGCGCGTTCGGGGCGCGCCGCGCTGCGCCGCGCACGCGGCTCTGCCGCAGGGGGTTCTGGCTGGACATTGTGGTTGTCGGCCCGTGCGGCTTCGTCGCTGCGCTGCGCGGGCTTTCGGGCACTGCCGGATTTTTCGGCGACCTTCTTCTCCTTCTTGTCCGCAGGCGGGGCAAGTTGCGGCGCTGTTCCCCGTGGCAGGGATTTTTCCAGCAAGGCCTCGATCGCGTCGAGGTATTTCTGGTCAGCCGGTACCATCAGCGAAATCGCTTTGCCCGACCGTCCGGCGCGGCCGGTGCGCCCGATCCGGTGGACATAGTCTTCAGGATGCGAAGGCAGGTCGAAGTTGAACACATGACTGACGGAAGGCACATCCAGCCCGCGCGCGGCCACGTCAGATGCCACCAGCAGGCGCAATTCACCGGCGCGGAACTTGTCCAATGTGCGGGTGCGCACCGACTGGTCCAGATCGCCATGAATGGGCGCGGCGTCCAGCTTGTGCTTGATCAGGGATTTGGCGACGATATCGACATCAACCTTGCGGTTGCAGAATATCACCGCATTTTCCAGGCTGTCATCCTCGGCGGCGATCAACTCGCGCAAGGCCTCGCGCTTGATCTTGGCGGCGGTGTCGCGGCGCGTGGCGTCCAGCGCAATCAGTTCCTGCGTGATCGTTTCCGAGGCCGTGGCCTGCCGTGCAACTTCGACCCGAACCGGGTTTGACAGGAACATGTTGGTGATGCGCTCGATCTCGGGCGCCATTGTGGCCGAATAGAAGAAGGTCTGCCGCGTGAACGGGGTCAGGCCGAAAATACGTTCGATATCGGGGATGAAACCCATATCCAGCATCCGGTCGGCCTCGTCCACGACCATCACCTCTACCCCGGTCAGCAAAAGCTTGCCGCGCTCGAAATGATCCAGCAGGCGGCCGGGGGTGGCGATCAGCACATCAACACCGCGATCAATCAGCTTGTCCTGCTCGCCAAAGGCCACGCCACCAATCAGCAGTGCCTTGGTCAGTCTGGTATATTTGGCATAGGTGTTGAAATCTTCGGCCACCTGGGCGGCAAGTTCGCGTGTGGGGGCCAGAACCAGAGAGCGCGGCATTCTTGCGCGCGCGCGCCCGCGGCCGAGCCGGGTGATCAGCGGCAGGGTGAACGAGGCGGTCTTGCCGGTCCCGGTCTGGGCAATCCCCAGAATGTCGCGCCCGTCAAGCGCGTGCGGTATGGCCTGGGCCTGGATCGGGGTCGGGGTGGTGTATCCGGCTTCGTCAATCGCTTTGAGGACCTTCGGGTCCAGCTTCAGTTCAGAGAATTTTGTCATGCGTGTCCAGGGTTTCGGCATTGTGCCGGAACAGTTATGGGACGCAGATTTCCGGGCGCCCCGCGAGCGGATGCCCCAAGCGAAGGCTCGGGGTAGCGTGGCGATAGCGTAGTTTTGGCTTCAGGTCAATCAGGGCGGGTATTTGCAGCCGCGAGGGCGCGCATTGATGATGTTGCGACAGACGCATCTTGGCAGTTGCAGGGCCGGAAAAACCGCGCTATGCGGGGCAAGCGCTGCGGGTGTGGCGGAATGGTAGACGCAGAGGATTCAAAATCCTCCGCCGCAAGGCGTGGGAGTTCGAGTCTCCCCACCCGCACCAGCGCTTTCTTGTCGAACATCGCCATCATCAGCGACGTATCTTTGCCTGACACGCGCTGCCGCGACAGGCTGGCGTATATTGGGGCGGAATCAACACGCGGCAGGACGCCGCGGCCAAATATTTATTCTATAAATCAGTCAGTTGATTGCTTCTTCCGGCGCTTTCTAGGGCACAAGGGCGGCCAGAATCACGTTCCGCCAACGGCCAAGAGCGGGGCGTTGCCCGTTGCGGAAAATGAAAAACACCGCAACTGCGCAGGGGGCAGTTGCGGCGCCGAAATACTGCGAAGCAATATCAGTTGCCGGCCGATTTCTTCTGTTCGGCAGCTTTCTTGATTGCATCAGACACTTCCGGGCGCTGCGCCTGGGACATATGCGCGGGGGCAGCAGGTGCCGGGCTGGCCGGGGCGGGCCTTGGCGCGTTTGCCGCCGCCGCAGGCTGTTGCTGCGCTACGCCACGATTGGTCTGAAGCGGATCGTCCTGACGCTGCACCGAGCCTTCGAAATGCGCCCCTGATTCGATTGCGATGGTCTTGTGGATGATGTCACCCTCGACCTGTGCCGAAGAAGTCAGGCGCACTTTCAGCCCGCGCACACGCCCGATGACATTGCCGTTGATGACGATGTCATCCGCCACCACTTCGCCGCGGATGATGGCGGTTTCGCCAACCGTCAGCACATGCGCGCGGATGTCGCCGTCAACCTTGCCTTCGACCACGATGTCGCCAGAGGTTTTCAGATTGCCGGTGATTGTCAGATCAGGCGCCAGAACGGATGCGGCGGGTTTGGCCTTGGTGGTCTGTGCCATGCCTGTGCTCTCGGCACCGCTGCTTTGACGCAGGAATGAGGGGGTCGTGTCCGGGGCGGCAGCGGGCTTGGTCTCTGCCTCGGCTTTTGGTCCCGGTTCATTGATGCGGCTTTTAGAAAACATGCTGTCCAGCCCTTATATAGGTAAGTGGATTTACTGGCCGACCGCCCACGCGCACTTCATAGTGCAGATGCACGCCGGTCGACGCGCCTGTGGTGCCCATACCACCAATTCTTTGCCCGCGCGAGACCCTTTGTCCCGGTCTGACATCGACAGAGTTCAAATGCGCGTAATATGTTTCTATGCCGAAATCATGCTGGATGATGACAAGATTGCCATAGCCGCCCTGCCGCCCCGCCTGCTTGACGACGCCATCGGCGCTGGCCAGAATCGGCGTGCCGCGCGGTCCGGCCCAGTCAAGCCCGTTATGCATGGTCGAGCGTCCGGTCAAAGGGTGGCGGCGCATGCCAAAGCCGGATGTCTGGCGTACGCGGGCAGAAGAAATCGGGCGGGCGACGGGAAGGCGGTCAATGCCCTGACGATAGGCGTTGATGTCAGCCAGCCGCCCCAGAATGGCATTTGCGCGTTCGATATCGGGGCTTTGGGCCATTGTGCCAGAGGTGGACACCGCAATCGGGCGCAGCGCGGCGGTGCGTGAATCCGACCCCTGCCGGACCAGCCGCCGGATCTGATCGGGCGATACCCCGGCTGCGTTGAAGACGCGCTCCATCGGGGCGACCACGGCTTCCAGCGCCTCTTCCAGTTGCGAGAAGATCAGCTTGTTGCGGTCGCGCAGCAACTCGTTTTCCAGCGCCAGATGATTGGCGCGGTTGACGGATTGCTCGGCATCGATGCTGAGCTCGTAGCTGTTGGAGTTCATCCGGTCCATTGCCGCCAGCAGATAGTCCAGCATCTGTTCCATGTCGCGCGACTGGTCTGCGGCGGTGCGCGACGTTCCGGTTTCAGCTTGCAGGCTTTGCGTTGCTTCGGCCAGCCGCGCGCGCGCCTGGTCGCGTTCGCGCACCACGCGCTGGACGGTGCGCTGGACGTTATCGAGGCCAGTTTCCAGTTCCAGCCGGCGCTCTTCCGAGGCCAGAAGCTGAAGCTGCATGCCCGAAATCCGTTCCATCGCTTCCGAGAAACGCTGCTGCGCGGCTTCGGCTTCCAGCGCGCGCTGGTCGCGTTCGGCGGCCAGTTCGTTCAGGCGCTGTTCGTAATTTGCCTGATCGCGAATCGCATGATCGCGCAATGTCCCTGATCCGATGGCATCCATCAGCAGGATCGACGTCGCGATTACCCCCCAGGCGAAAAAGCTGGCCACAGAGGCCAGACCAACCGCCTGAGTCAGCGGGCGCAGGCGAACATAACGGGTGGTGGTGTCAGATCTCAGGAAAAGCCGTTGTTCGGGCAGGCGGGATTCCAGCTTGTGATTAAGTTGCACGAGCAGTCTTTTCAAAGCTCTGTTCCCCTGTCGTCGCGATCATTTCGTCATATTCAGACGAATCATCACTTCTTCTTGCCTGTGACACTGGACTGCAAAACACTCGGACCGCCTTGGAATTACGGGAGCTTACCCCCGGCTGCAAGATTTTTTCAAACTGTTGCGCGTGAACATCACCTTTTCGAGGTAAAATCAGCGAAAACCCGCCGATCTGGGCGGGTTTTCGAGGGCGCATCACCCCAAAAACCAGCAAAACGATAGGTTTGCGCGTGTAAGTTGAAGTTGCCTGCGCAATGGCCGGGGCTATTCCGCGGCGGGTGGTTCGGTTAGCGGCCAGTAGAAATCGGGCGGTAAACCGGCCTGTGCGCGCTTTGCTTCGTTGAAGGGTGGTTTCAGCGGGCTGTGGAAATAGCGCCGCACCAGTTCCAGAAATACGGGCTGCGGGTCCAGCCCCTGCCGCCCGCACAGGAAGTTGAACCATTTCGATCCATAGGCGACATGGCCGACCTCTTCAGCATAGATTGTTTTCAGCGCGTCGACGGCGCTGTTCAGCCCTGCATTTTCGAATATCGTGATCATGCCGGGGGTGACATCCAGCCCGCGCGCTTCCAGTACCATCGGCACCACGGCCAGACGGCCCAATATGTCTTGCGCGGTGTCTTCGGCAGCGCGCCACATGCCGGCATGGGCGGGCAGGGCGCCGTAATGGCTGCCAAGCTCTGCCAGACAATCGCAGACAAGGTTGAAATGTTTCGATTCCTCGTCCGCGGCCTTGACCCAGTCATCATAAAAGCCCGGCGGCATCTCTATCTCGGGGAAACGCGCGATGATGTCCCAATGCAGATCAACCGCGTTCAGTTCGATATGCGCGATGGCATGCAGCAGCGCGATGCGCCCCTGCGGGCTGCCGGGGCGGCGGCGGGGCACGTCGCGCGGGTCCAGCAATTCGGGCTTTGCGGGCCGGGCCGGGCGGTCGGGGGGCGTGGCGTGGCCCAGTTCCAGCGCTTTGCCTGCCTTGCGCGCGGCAAACCACGCCGCCGCATGGCGGCGCGACAGCGCGGTTTTTTCGCGCCCATCGGCCGTGCCCAGCACCTGCACGGCCATTTCGCGCAAGGGCAGTGTCACAGCGCGTGCACCGCCTCCAGCACCTCGGCGGCGTGGCCCTTGGCCTTGACCTTGCGCCAGACCTTCGCGATGCGCCCGTCGCTGTCGATCAGGAAGGTCGCGCGCTCGATCCCCATAGAGACCTTGCCATACATGTTCTTTTCGACCCAGACGCCATAGCGTTCGCAGACATCGCCTTCGGCATCCGATACCAGCATCACGCCCAGATCATGCTTGGCAACAAACTTGTCGTGCTTGGCAACCGTGTCCTTGGACACCCCGATCACCACGGCACCGGCGGCCTTGAACGCATCGCCAAGGGCCGTGAATTCCAGCGCTTCCGTGGTGCAGCCGGGGGTGTCGTCGCGCGGGTAGAAGTACAAAACCACCTTTTGCGGTTTCAGCGCCGACAGAGTGACATTTGCGCCGCCATCGCGGGGCAGGGTGAAATCGGGGGCGATATCGCCATTTTGTGCCATCTGCGTCTCCTGTCACAAGGCTGTTGTCCCCTGTTGTAGCGGTTTGAGGCCCGAGTTAAAGGGCTGGCGTGATGCAAAGGCGTGCTGGCTCATGAAACTGTCTGATTTCGATTTCGACCTGCCCGAAGACCTGATCGCAACCCGCCCGGCGCGTCCGCGCCCGGCGGCGCGTCTGCTGCTGGCTCAGGGCGACGGGATCGAGGATCGCCATGTTCACGAGTTGCCGCAGATACTGCGCCCCGGTGATCTTCTGGTGATCAACACCACCCGCGTGATCCCGGCGCGGCTGGCAGGCCAGCGGCTGCGCCAGACAGAACAGGGAAGCGTCAGCGCCAAGGTCGAAATCACCCTGACCGAACCCGCCCCCGATGGGCAGTGGCGTGCGCTGGCGCGCCCATTGCGCAAGCTGGCCATTGGCGACCGGATCGATTTTTCCGCCGATCTGCGCGCCGAGGTGACGGAGCGCATGACCGAAGATGCCGTGCTGCGCTTCAATCTGGACGGGGCGGATTTTGATGCGGCGCTGGATGTCGCGGGCCAGATGCCCTTGCCCCCCTATATCGCCGGACGGCGCGCAGCGGATGCACAGGACCGCGACGATTATCAGACGGTTTTCGCACGCGACCCCGGCGCGGTTGCCGCCCCCACGGCCAGCCTTCATTTCGATGACGCGCTGATCGCGGCGCTGAAGGCACGCGGGATAGGCTTTGCCGAGGTCACGCTGCATGTCGGCGCGGGCACTTTTCTGCCGGTCAAGACCGATGATATCCGCGCCCACAGGATGCATGCCGAATGGGGGCAGATCAGCGCCGATACCGCGCGCCAGATCATGGCGGTCAAGGCTGCGGGCGGGCGGGTGATCCCTGTGGGCACCACTGCGATGCGGGTCATCGAGACCGCGGCCACCGCGCCGGGGCAGATCGGGGCTTGGACCGGCAAGACCGATATCTTCATCACACCCGGCTTTCGTTTCCAGGTCGCTGACGGGTTGATGACCAATTTTCACCTGCCGAAATCCACCCTGATGATGCTGGTTTCGGCGCTGATGGGCTGTGCGCGGATCCGCCGGATTTATGCCCATGCCATCGCACGGCGCTACCGGTTCTTTTCCTACGGGGACGGCTCGCTTCTGTTGCCGGACTGAATGCGCCATGATGCGGGTCGTTTTTGTCACTTTCCCATCATCCAAACCCGTGTAGGCTGCGGCTGGACACTGGCAACACTCTGACGGCAGGGGCAGTTCATGTTTCACGTATTCGCGGCATCCTGGGCATTGCTTCTGGGGATGCTGCTATTGATGGTCGGCAATGGCGTGCAGGGTACGCTGCTGGGCATCCGGGGCGCGATAGAAGGCTTCACCACCTGGCAGATGTCGATTGTGATGTCGGCCTATTTCGCGGGCTTCCTGCTGGGCTCGCGTGCGGCGCCCGAAATGATTCGCCGTGTGGGCCATGTACGGGTCTTTGCCGCCCTCGGCTCGTTGATCTCGGCCATTCTGGTGCTTTATGCCGCGATCCCGGACTGGATGGCCTGGACGGTGCTGCGGGTGCTGATCGGGTTTGCGTTTTCCGGGGTCTATGTCACGGCGGAAAGCTGGCTGAACAACACTGCCAGCAATGAAAACCGCGGTCAGGCGCTGTCACTTTACATGATCGTGCAGATGCTGGGCATCATCAGCGCGCAGGCACTGATCAACTTTGCCGATCCGGCGGGCTTTATGCTGTTCATCATCCCTTCGGTGCTGGTGTCGCTGGCCTTTGCGCCGATTCTGCTGTCGATAAGCCCGGCGCCAACCTTCGGCACTGCCAAATCCATGTCCATTCGCCAGCTTTACGATGTCTCGCCGCTTGGGGTGGTGGGGATCTTTCTGATGGGGGGCGTGTTTTCAGCGATGTTCGGCATGACCGCTGTGTGGGGCACGCAAGCGGGGCTGAGCGTGCTGCAAATCTCGATCTTCACGGCCGCGATCTATGTCGGCGGGCTGGTGTTCCAGTTCCCGCTGGGCTGGCTGTCTGATCGGATGGACCGGCGCAAGCTGGTGGTCTATGTCGCGCTGATCGGGGCGCTGGGCGGCGCGCTGGCGGCGCTGTTCGATCTGGGCTTCATCGCGCTGCTGGGCGTGGCGCTGGTGATTGGCGGCATTTCCAACCCGCTTTATTCGCTGCTGGTCGCCTATACCAATGACTATCTTGATCACGACAGCATGGCCGCCGCTTCTGGCGGGCTGCTATTCGTCAACGGGCTGGGGGCGATCATCGGGCCGCTGGTCATAGGCTGGCTGATGAGCATTGTCGGCCCGCCCGGCTTTTTCTACTTCATCGCCTTCCTGACCCTGTCGCTGGGGTTGTATGCGCTTTGGCGCATGACGCGGCGCCCCTCGGTGCCGGTGGATCAGACCGGTCCCTTCGCGCCGGTCTCTCCGAATGTGTCGGCGGCAACGGTTGAAGCCGTCTATTCCGATCTTGCCGAGAACGAGGATGCTCAGCGGGATGAGTGATCTTGCCCGGCCCGCGCGCTTGCGCATGTTGCACAACAGCAAGGAATTGCCTGTTTTCGCAAAGGATTCGCAGAATCCCTTGCCGGATTAGTTCTGCACTGGCAGAGTTTATCCACAGGCACAAAAAGGGAAGAGAACCATGTCCATCGTCGAAAATGTCATCTCCTACTGGCTGGAGGAAGTCGGGCCGCAGCGATGGTATCTTCAGGATGATGCGCTTGATGCCCAGATCCGCCAGAAATTTCAGCCGCTCTGGGAAAAGGCTCGCGAGGGGCGGTTGAACCGATGGCCGTCATGCCCCACCGGTGCGCTGGCCTTTCTGATCGTGACCGACCAGTTTCCGCGCAACATGTTCCGTGATGATGCGCGCGCCTTCGCCACTGACGAGCTGGCGCGCAAGGTTGCAGCGCGCGCCTGTCATCTGGGCTTTGATCGCCAGATCAAAGAGCCTGCGCGCCAGTTTTTCTATTTGCCCCTGATGCATTCTGAAAGCCAGATGGACCAGGATCGCTGCGTGCGCATGATGCTGCTGCGCATGCCCGAAACCGGGGCCAGCAACCTGCTGCATGCGCGCGCGCATCGCGCGGTCATCCGTGCTTTCGGGCGCTTTCCCTATCGCAATGACGCGCTGGGCCGGGACACCACGGCGAAGGAACAGGCGTTTCTGGACCGGGGCGGCTATGGCGCGGTGATGGACGAGTTGCACAAAGCCGCCTGAATTGCAGCCATGCCGCCTGTGCATGGCGGGGTTTCCAAGCCTGCGTTGCGCGCTGTGAAAAAATAGTTTAACACCAAACTACTTTCACAGCGCGCGCAGGAGGAGGAACCGACATGGCCGCGAAGGAATTTGATGTTGTCGTAATCGGGGCAGGGCCGGGGGGCTATGTCGCTGCCATCCGCGCGGCCCAGCTTGGCAAGTCGGTTGCTATTGTCGAGCGCGAGCATCTGGGCGGGATCTGCCTGAACTGGGGCTGCATCCCCACCAAGGCGCTGCTGCGTTCGGCCGAAGTGTTCCACCTGATGCATCGCGCCAAGGAATTCGGGCTGAAGGCCGAAAATATCGGCTATGATCTGGATGCGGTGGTCAAGCGGTCACGCAAGGTGGCGGGCCAGCTTTCGGGCGGCATTGGTCATCTGATGAAGAAGAACAAGATCACCGTCATCATGGGCAGCGCAAAACTGACCGGCAAGGGCAAGGTCAGCGTCAAGACCGAGAAGGGCACCGAGGAACTGACCGCGCCCAGCATCATTCTGGCCACGGGCGCGCGTGCGCGTGAATTGCCGGGGCTGGAAGCCGATGGCGATCTGGTCTGGACCTACAAGCACGCGCTGCAGCCGCCGCGCATGCCGAAAAAGCTTCTGGTCATCGGATCTGGTGCGATCGGGATCGAATTTGCAAGCTTTTTCAACACGCTGGGGGCCGATACGACTGTGGTCGAGGTGATGGAGCGCATCCTGCCGGTGGAAGACGCCGAAATCAGCGCCTTTGCTCGCAAGCAGTTCGAAAAGCAGGGCATGAAGATCATGGCCAAGGCAATGGTCAAGAAGCTCGACCGCGCCAAGGGCAAGGTCACGGCGCATATCGAACGCGATGGCAAGACTGAAACCCACGAGTTTGATACCGTGATTTCGGCAGTAGGCATCGTGGCCAATACCGAAGGGCTGGGGCTGGAAGAGCTGGGCGTGAAGATCGACCGTTCCTTCGTGGTGACAGATCAGTATTGCCGCACCGGGGTTGAAGGGCTGTATGTCATTGGTGACGCCACGAATGGCCCCTGGCTGGCACATAAGGCCAGCCATGAAGGCGTGATGGTCGCCGAGCTGATCGCAGGCGGGCATCCGCATGCTGTCGATCCGTCGGCGATTGCCGGTTGCACCTATTGCCACCCGCAAGTGGCCAGTGTCGGCCTGACCGAAGCCAAGGCGAAAGAGGCCGGCCACAAGGTCAAGGTCGGGCGTTTCCCCTTTATCGGCAATGGCAAGGCGATTGCGCTGGGCGAGCCGGAAGGGATGATCAAGACCATCTTTGACGCGGGTACCGGCGAATTGCTGGGCGCGCATATGGTGGGGGCGGAAGTCACCGAACTGATCCAGGGTTATGTCGTGGGCCGGACGCTGGAAACCACCGAGGAAGATCTGATGAACACTGTCTTCCCGCATCCCACGCTGAGCGAGATGATGCATGAATCGGTGCTTGACGCCTATGGCCGCGCGCTGCATTTCTAGGCTTCGCTGAAGGCGCGGCTGCGCCGCAAGCCTGTTTTCTGGTTCAATTTCCATGAAATTGAACCAGCAGCCTGCCCTGCCTTTGGCAGGTCAGGTGTTGTTTTGAGTATTTGGGGCAAGATGAAGCCGCCAGCCATTGAAAGTTGTGATGTCGTCATCCTCGGGGCCGGGGCGGCGGGGATGTTCTGTGCCATCGAGGCGGCGCGGCGTGGGCGCAAGGTGGTGCTGATCGATCATGCGCGCGCGCCGGGTGAGAAGATTCGCATCTCTGGCGGGGGGCGGTGCAACTTCACCAATCTGCATATCGGGCCGGAAAAGTTTCTGTCCGCCAATCCGCGTTTTGCGCTGTCGGCGCTGAAGCGCTACACCCAGCATGATTTCATCGACCGCGTGACCCGTGCGGGCATCGCCTGGCACGAAAAGACGCTGGGGCAGTTGTTCTGTGATGGTTCTGCGCGCCAGATCATCGCGATGTTGACGCGCGACATGGCCGAGGCCGGGGTAGAGTTGCGTCTGTCCACCGGGATCAGCGATATCGGTCGGCAGGATCAGGGATTTGTGGTGCAGAGCAGTGGCGGCGCGATCCATGCGCAAAGTCTTGTGGTGGCCACGGGGGGCAAGTCGATCTCCAAGATGGGCGCGAGCGGCTTTGGCTATCAGATTGCCCGCCAGTTCGGCCTACCCTTGGTCGAGACCCGCCCCGCGTTGGTGCCGCTGGCCTTTAGCGGCGCACCGCTGGAGCAGATGAAAGCGCTGGCGGGGGTGTCGCTGGATGCTGAAATCCGCTGCAATGGCGCGGCGTTCCGCGAGGGGATGCTGTTCACCCATCGCGGCCTGTCGGGGCCGTCGATCCTGCAGATCTCCAGCTATTGGCGCGAGGGGATGGCGGTGACGGTCGATCTGCTGCCCGATGGCGAATTGCTGGCCGCGCTGTCGCGCCAGCAGCGCATCAGCGGGCGGATGCCTGTGCAGGCGGCGCTGGCCGGGCATCTGCCCGAGCGGCTGGCACAGCATGTGGTGGCGCGTGCGGGGCTGGGGGGCAGGCTGGCCGATCAGTCAAAGCCGGCGCTGCAACAACTGGCCGCCGCCGTGCATGGCTGGCAATTGCTGCCGGTGGGCACCGAAGGCTACCGCACCGCCGAGGTGACTCTGGGCGGGGTGGACACGCGGGCGCTGGATGCGCGCAGCATGGAAGCGCGCGCGGTGGCGGGGCTGTATTTCATCGGCGAGGTGGTCGATGTCACTGGCTGGCTGGGGGGATACAATTTCCAATGGGCCTGGTCCTCGGGCTGGGCCGCTGGGCAGATGGTCTGAGTGCGCAGGGTTGCTTTGTGCCGGTCACGCCGCCTTTCAGCGCAGCGGGGCGGTCAGCACGCGCAAGGCAGAAACCGGATCATCCGCGCCCCAGATTTCTTCGCCGATGGCGAAGAAGTCGGTCACCGGGGCAAGCTGGGCTATCAGATCGCGGCTCAGCGCCCCTTCGGCGATGACCGGAACCTCGATCATGGCCGACCACCAGTCGAACAGATCCGGCCCGGCCCGTTCGCCGGTGCCCAGCGCAGTCGCGCCCACTGGCCCGAAACTGACATAATCCGCCCCGGCCTCGCCCGCGGTCATGCCGTCATGGCGCGAGGCCGCGCAATGCACGCCGATGATCGCCTCTGCCCCGATCTGCTGGCGCAGCTTGCGCAGCGGCTGGCCCATATCCGACAGATGCACCCCATCCAGCCCCAGCCTTTCGACCATCAGCACATGATCGGTAATCACCAGCGGGATATCGCGGGCATGGGCAATGTCGCGCATCGCATCGCCCGCACGCAGGATCTGGTCTTCATCGCGGCTGGCCAGCGACAGCCGCAGGCAGGCGATGTCCTGCGCATCGAGCACGCGCGCCAGAAGATCGGGGAAGCTGGCCAGATCGATCACGGGCGGGGTGATCAGGTAAAGCTGCGGGGTGTCTTGGCTCATGCGCGGGGTGCTCCGGGGCAGTGTCGGGCTGTCTTAGCCTGCGCTGCTGCCGGAAACAAGCCAGCCGCCCCCTTGACCGGCCCGCCCGCACGGCCTATACGCCGCTTGTCTGCGGTCGGAATCGGCCTGCGGACCTGTTTCATATGCTGCCATTCTGTCGACT
Source organism: Paracoccaceae bacterium (assembly GCA_020832655.1). Taxonomy (GTDB): domain Bacteria; phylum Pseudomonadota; class Alphaproteobacteria; order Rhodobacterales; family Rhodobacteraceae; genus Roseinatronobacter. Next base: position 46,895 of record JAFIEF010000012.1, on the reverse strand, counting down.
TCGGGCAGGGCGCGGGCATGTGGAATTGCAAAAGCGACAAGCATGACCGACCTTTGGCGGGCGCAGCAGGCGGACCCGGACGAAGACCAAAGCTCTCGGGCAGCATCACATCAGCGGGATGAACCGCGCGGATTTTGAAAGGGTTGGCGATGAACCTTATCGCTCAGATCGAAGCCGAGCAAATCGCAGAGCTTGGCAAGGAAATTCCGGATTTCAAGGCGGGTGATACCATCCGCGTTGGCTACAAGGTGACCGAGGGCACGCGCTCGCGGGTGCAGAACTTCGAAGGTGTCTGCATCGGGCGCAATGGCGGCAATGGTATCGGCGCCTCCTTCACGGTGCGCAAGATCTCGTTCGGCGAGGGTGTCGAGCGTGTCTTCCCGCTCTATTCCACAAATATCGACAGCATCACCGTGGTTCGTCGCGGCAAGGTGCGGCGCGCGAAGCTGTATTATCTGCGCAGCCGTCGCGGCAAATCGGCCCGGATCGCCGAGAAGACCAACTATCGTCCGATGGACGCAGAAGCTTAAGGAGCGGGCCGATGAAAGCCGATACTCACCCCGATTACCACCTGATCAATGTCAAGCTGACCGATGGCACGGTCGTGCAGATGAAATCGACCTGGGGCGCAGAAGGCGACACGCTGTCGCTGGATATCGACCCTACAGTGCACCCGGCATGGACCGGCGGCGGCGCGCGCCTGATGGATACGGGCGGCCGCGTGTCGAAGTTCAAGAACAAATATGCAGGGCTTGGCTTCTGATCCCGCAAGATCAGCTTGTCCGATATGAAAAAGGCGCGGATGTCCGCGCCTTTTTTTGTTTAAAGTCAGCTTGTTAGATGTATCTTGCGGCGGGCTTGCATCACCCCTGATTGCCGCCTAGACAGACGCGCAAGCAATCAGATCAGGGCAGGTGGATGGCGCATATCATCGTTGTGGGCAATGAAAAGGGCGGGTCGGGCAAATCGACCGTATCGATGCATGTGTCAGTGGCGCTGGCGCGGATGGGCAAGCGTGTCGGCGCGATGGATCTGGATCTGCGCCAACTGACCTTTGGGCGCTATATCGAGAATCGCCAGGCCTTTCTTGCCCGATCAGGGTATGACCTGCCGATCCCCGATTTCATGCCTTTGCCAGAGCTTGACCCGGCCTGCGTGGCCGATGGGGCCAATCTGCAGGATGCACGGATGAGCGCGGCGCTGACGGCCCTTGATGCGCGCTGCGATTTCGTGCTGATCGACTGCCCCGGCGCACATACCCGGCCGAGCCAGTTCGCGCATTCGGTGGCCGACACGCTGATCACGCCGATCAATGACAGTTTTGTCGATTTCGACCTGCTGGCGCGAACTGACCCCGATAGTGGCAAGGTGCTGTCGCCCTCGATCTATTCCGAAATGGTCTGGAAAGCCCGCCAGACCCGCGCCGAGGCCGGGCTGCGCCCGCTGGATTGGGTGGTGCTGCGCAACCGCCTGGGCACCACCGCGATGCATAACAAGCGCAAGGTGGGCGACGCGCTGAGCCAGCTTTCCGCCCGTATCGGGTTTCGTGTGGCCGCTGGCTTCAGCGAACGGGTGGTGTTTCGTGAATTGTTCCCCAAGGGGCTGACGCTTCTGGATCTGCCCGATATCGGGTCTGACAGCCTGACCGTGTCGAATATCGCCGCGCGGCAGGAATTGCGCGACCTGCTGCATGTGCTGGCGCTGCCTGATGTCGTGGTCACGATCTGAACCCTCGCATCATGCGACAGGCGCGACCCGACGGGCCGCGCCTGAGAGGGGGCAGGGTGGGGGCTGCCTCAGCCCTCCCAATCCTCGCCGATATAGGTTTCCAGATAGTCGAGCATGATCTCGCGTATTTCCGGCTCTGGTTCCATCATGCCCTGATCCTTGACCATCCAGTCCAGAAGCTCGTCCCAAACCCGGCGCGAGTAACCCCCATTGGTGACTGTGCGCAGCGAATGGCAGGCGATGCAGCCGTAATAGACTTCGTCGACGCCATCGCCGGGGGGAAGCGGGTAGAATTCGAAATCTTCCGGCACATCGGCCAGCCGGGTGATGCGCTCTTCGGCATCTGCCTGCATGGGCGCTGCCAGCAGCAGGGCGGCGATAGCCGCCCCGCAGGTTGAAGCAAGTTTCTTCATCTTGTTTCCCGGTCCTTACACAGCCGTGAAGTGGATGCGGTGGCAGGAATTGTTCAGATAGCCGCGCGGGTTCCAGCCCGGCACCACCATTGGCTGGCTGTTGCCCTGATTGTCGGTCGCGCGCGACCAGACCTCGTAATAGCCTGCCAGAGGCGGGATGACCGTCTGCTTCCAGCGCTGCCAGGAATAGCGGTTATGCGGTGCGTGCAATTCGGCGGTTTGCCAGGTCGCCCCGAAATCGATAGAGGTTTCCATCCGCACGACATGATTGTCGCCTGCCCAGGCCTGACCGCGGATCTCGAAAGGTGTGCCCGCGCGGACCTCTGCCCCGGCGACCGGGTTGGTGATCGCGGATTTCACGACCATCGAGCCCATGACCATCATGTCCTCATGCGCGACTTCTGCCCCCGGCTCTACCGGATGACGCGGCATGCGGTAGCTCAGCCCTGTCATGCCCGGCCCGTCATGTTCGCGGTCGCGCACCCAGATGCGTGTCACCCATTTCTGGCTGACCGACCCGGCCCAGCCCGGTGCAACAATCCGCGCGGGGTAGCCGTGTTCGATGGGGATATCGCCGCCATTCATCTTGAGCGCGATGATGGTATGCGGATCCATCATCTTGTCGATAGGGCCACCGCGCGAGATGGCGGGGCGGTCGGGATCGCCCGAGAGATGCTCGTCATAGCTGTAATGGCCAGTATAGACCGCCGAGGGCTTCAGCCCTGCGCGGCGCAGAATGTCACTGAGGCGCACCCCGGTCCATTCGGCATTGCCAATCGCGCCGATAGTCCACGGGTTGCCGCGCGGCAGGGGGTTGAAGCCCGCGCGGCCATTGCCGCCGCATTCCAGTTGTGCGCGGAAGGTGACATGCTCGAACTCGTTCATGAGCTGGTCATAGGTCAGCTCCAGCTCATCGTTCACTTCGCCATCGATCTTCAGCCGCCAGTCGGATTTGCTCATCGGCATCGGCATGGTGCCGTTATTGCGGATGAAGTGATGCGCGGCCGGGGTAATGTCGTCATCCAGCAGGTGAACCGCCGCCTCGACATTCACCGGACGGTCATTATGCACGATCATGTCGGCATGCTTGGCGTCAAAAGTGAATTCATTGACGGTTTCGGCCAGCGCCGCAGGCATCAGTCCGGCAGGCATATTGGCGCTGAAGGGGATCGTTGTGCCCAGCACCGCCCCCATAGAGGCCAGCCCCGCCCCTTTCAGGAAACCGCGCCGGTCCGGCCCGGCCTTGCGCCCGAAAACCAGATATTCCGCGCGTTCGGGATCATCATGATAGAGTTCGACAAGTCCGCGTTCTTTACTTGGCATGCTGTGCATCCTCCCATGTCCAGAGCCAGTTCGGAACGCCAGAGTGGCGTCCCTGACAGTAAAGACGTTTTTCGGATGCTGATTATTCCATTGGCCTGCGAAAAAATGTCGCAGGCAGTTTTTCTCAGGCCAGGCAGGGCAGTCGCGCGGCGTTGATCAGCGCGATCTGCGCGGCATTCGCGGGCAGGTTGTCGCGGCTTTTCTGATGCGCTGTCGTTGCGATGGTGGCAAAGCGGGCCGTGTCCATATCATGGGCAATCAGGTCAAAACGCAGCCCGGATGTGACCCAGCGCGCTTGTTGCAACTGGTCATCAAGATGCATGTCCAGCGTAGTGTTGGCACCGGCCTCAGGCTGGATGAACAGGCTGAGGCGGCAGGCATTGCTGCCCAGATAGCCCAGATGCATCCCGCCACTGCGCCAGCCCGACAGATGCACCAGTTCCAGCCCCGAGGCCCGCGTTATCTCTGCTATCCAGTCAAACCCGTCTGGATGGGCGGGCCTGTCGCCGGGGATGGATGCGTGCAGCCAGACGGCATGCGCCTGTTGCGGGCTGGCCGCGATCACCTTTGCAAGATCCGGTATCGGGGCTGGTGGGGGTGTCCACAAGGCACCGCCCAGAGCCACCAGCCCCGCCAGCGCCGCAGCAACCGCCTTGCGCCCGCGCCGAGCCGGTGCGGCAGGGGTCGGAAGCTGGGGCAGCGCGATATCGTCAAACGCCTGGGCCGATGCCGCCTTTAGCCGGTGGATCGCCGCCACGCGCTGCGCAAGTGCACGATCATAGAGCAGCGCATCGCTGATCTGCGCGGCCAGTGCGGCGGGCAGTTCCCCATCCACATAGGCGTTGAGCGTGTCTTGCGATATCTGCTCGGGCATGGCGTCTATCCTCGGGCCTGCCGGTTGCGCGGTAATGCCACGACCGTGTCATCCTCGCTCAGGCGCTGGGCCAGGATGGTTCTTGCACGGCTTACACGGCTCATGATCGTTCCACTGGCTGTGTCCAGAATTTCTGCGGCCTCTGCATAGCTGAAACCGGCGATATCGACCAGCGCCAATACATCGCGATGCGGCTTGCTGAGTGTCATGAAGGCCTGACGCACCGCCAGCCGGTTGACGACCGTGTCTTCCGGGGTCTGTTCCGAGGCAGCGTCAAGCATGTCTTCCTGGGTCAGGTCGGGCGTGCGCCCAGAGGCGCGCAAGCGGTCAATCCACAGATTGCGCAGCAGGCGAAACACCCAGACCCGGAACGCCGTCAGGTCTTCGGGCACCTTGCGCGCGGACATCGCGCGCAGCACCGCATCCTGATACAGATCCTCGGCGCTGGCGATATCGGGCGACAATGCGCAGGCATAACCGAACAGCCTGCGGCGCATTTCCAAGAGCGCATCGTGATGGCGCTGTTCGAACATGCCGGATCCTCCTCCGGCAGGAAGGCTAGCGCGGCTGCGACAAGTTGTCACGCCGAAAAACAGCCGCTGGAAATGGGGGCCGCAGCCGGGTCGCGGTCAGTTACAGGGTCATGTGCCGCGCCCGTGCTGCGCGTTCGATGGCGGCGGCATGCAGCCGGTCGATGCTGAGTTCGTGGCGGATTTCTTCCAGAAAGCGCAATTCAGTCTGCACCAGCCGCCCATCGGCGGCCGCGACATCGCAGGCCAGCGTATAGGCGGTCTCATACAGCTTGTCGGGCAGTGCGTCGCGGATCAGCCCGAACAGCGCGTCAAGCCCGTCTTCTTCCTCGAACAGATCAAATACAGTCTGTGCGACTGTCTTGATCCGGTCAGAATCGTAATCGGCAAAGACCGGCAGATGGTTCACCAGCGCCTGAATTGCGACCAGTTCCGCGGTGCGGATTTCCTGATCTGCCGCAGAGGCCGCGATCATAACGGCAACAAGCGAATCCTGTGGAGACAGCGATGCAGGTGTCGGGGGCATGAAACGTTCCGTCATACATATGTTCGGGTGCAGATTATTGACGCGGGCAGGCGGTCGCAATAGGAACCCAACAGAAGTTCCGCCCCCCACCCGAAAGTGATGATGCCCATGTCTGCCCTGCGCGAAGCTGCCCTGACATCCAAAGCCTGGCCGTTTGAAGAGGCCCGCAAGCTGGCTGCGCGCTACAAGGGCAAGGCGCCTGAAAAGGGATATGTGCTGTTTGAAACCGGCTATGGCCCGTCTGGGCTGCCGCATATCGGCACTTTTGGCGAGGTCGCGCGCACCACCATGATCCGCCGCGCCTTCGAAGCGATCAGCGACATTCCCACCCGCCTGATCTGCTTTTCCGATGATCTGGACGGCATGCGCAAGGTGCCCGACAATGTGCCCGACCCCGAGGCGCTGCGCGAGCATCTGCAAAGGCCGCTGACCTCGGTGCCCGACCCGTTCGGCACCCATGCCAGCTTTGGCGATCATAACAACGCCATGCTGCGCCGGTTTCTGGACACGTTCGGGTTCGAGTATGAGTTCATCAGCGCGACCGAATTCTATCGCTCTGGCAAGTTTGACGCGGTGCTGCTGCGCGCGGCAGAACGCTATGATGATGTGATGAAGGTGATGCTGAAATCCCTGCGCGAGGAACGCCAGCAGACCTATTCCATCTTCCTGCCGATCCACCCCGAAACGGGCCGGGTTCTGTATGTGCCGATGAAGCATGTGGACGGCGCCAAGGGCGAGATTACCTTTGATGATGAAGATGGGCGCGAATGGACGCTGCCGGTCACGGGTGGCCGCGTGAAACTGCAATGGAAGCCCGATTTCGGCGCGCGCTGGGCCGCGCTCGATGTCGATTTCGAGATGTATGGCAAGGACCATTCCACCAACACCGCGATCTATGACCGCATCTGCGAGATACTGGGCGGACGCAAGCCCGAGCATTATGTCTATGAGCTGTTTCTGGATGAAAACGGCGAGAAGATCAGCAAATCCAAGGGCAACGGGCTGACCATTGATGAATGGCTGACCTATGCCAGCACTGAATCCTTGTCCTATTACATGTTTCTGAAACCCCGCACCGCCAAGCGGCTGAGCTGGGATGTGATCCCCAAGGCGGTTGATGAGTATCACCAGCAATTGCAGGCCTATCCGCGCCAGAGCATCGATCAGCAGCTTGCCAACCCGGTCTGGCATATTCATGGCGGCAACCCGCCTGCCTCTGGTATGGTGGTCAGCTTCTCGCTGCTGCTCAATCTGGCCTCGGTCGCCCAAGCGCAGGACAAGGCGACGCTTTGGGGCTTTATCCGCCGCTATGCGCCGCAGGCCGCGCCCGAAACCCACCCCGATCTGGATCAGGCGGCAGGCTTTGCCGTGCGCTATTTCCGCGATTTCGTGGCCCCCACCCTGTCCTTCCGCGCGCCCGCACCCGAAGAGGCCGCGGCGCTGGAAGCGCTGGCGGGCACATTGCGCCAGATTGCCGCCAGCGGGCAGGTGCCCGCCGCCTATGCCGGACAGTTCGACAGCCTGAGCGAAGAGCTGTTCATGTCAGTGGTGCGCGACACCGGAAAGGCACATGGTTTCGAATCCCTGCGCGACTGGTTCAAGGTGCTTTACGAGGTGCTTCTGGGTGCAAGCCAGGGGCCGCGCTGGGGCAGCTTCATCGCGCTTTACGGGGTTCAGGAAACGGTCGCGCTGATCGACAAGGCGCTGGCGGGGGAACTGGCCGGACAGGGCTGAGCGGCGCTTGCGGGGCAGGGGTGCGCGCGTTCAGCGCTTGCCGCCCTTGCGCCAGTTGCACCACCAGCCGCGCCGTTTCCTGACCAGCGCCTTGGGCGGCTTGGCAAGGGTCTTGTCAGCCAGTGCCAGCGCAGCTTGCCGCCTGCACGCGCTCGGCAATGATATGTGCCAGCGTGGCCCTGATTGAGCGGTCAGATGTCTTGGCGGCCAATGACATGGCGCGCAGACAAGTGCCGCCCGGAGGATGTGCGATCACCCGCAAGGTGATCGGGGTGCCATCTGGCGGGTCATCGGCCGGGCTGGCCGGTCCGGCAGCTTGTCATGTCGCGTCAACGCCCGCTTTGATCAAAATTGTTGCATCTGATGCGACTTATGCCCAAGAATACAGCTGATGTGGCGGGAAGCGGTCGGTGTGGCTTGCTGCGCGATGACAGTCCGCCGCCAAGCACCTACGCACAGAACAGAACACACAACAGGAGGCGACACAATGTTCAGATATGCACTCACCACGGCATTGGGGGTGACGGTGATGGCCAGCGCGGTCCAGGCCCAGACCAACATGCCCTTCGCGCTTGACTGGCGCTTCGAGGGGCCGTCAGCCCCCTATTTCGTGGCCATCGATCAGGGCTATTTTGGCGAAGCCGGATTGTCGGTCGAAGTCACCGCAGGGCAAGGCAGCCTTGATGCGATTCCGAAAGTTGCAACAGGTGCGTTCCCGGTTGGCTTTGCCGATATGAACAGCCTGATTAAGTTTCTGGACCAGAACCCCGGCGCCCCGGTGATCGGCGCGATGATGGTCTATGACAAGCCGCCTTTCGCCATTGTCGGGCGCAAATCGCTGGGGGTGGAAGCCCCATCTGATCTGGAAGGCCGTGTGCTGGGTGCGCCGCCCCCCGATGGCGCGTTTGCACAATGGCCGATCTTCGTGGCCGAAACCGGCATTGATGCCGATCAGGTGACGATTGAACCCGTGGGCTTCCCCACCCGCGAACCTTCGCTGGCCGAAGGCACTGTCGCGGCGGTGACCGGCTTCAGCTTCACATCCTTCCTGAACACCGCGCGGCTGGGCGTGCCGGAAGACGATATTTCCGTGATCCTGATGGCCGATCACGGGGTCGATCTTTATGGCAATGTGATCATCGTCAACACCGATTTCGCCGCCGCCAACCCGGACGCGGTCACAGCCTTCCTGGCAGCTGTGGCAAAAGGCGTTGTCGACACAATCGCCGACCCCGAAGCGGCGGTGCAGGCTATCGTGCCGTTCAACCCGGCGATGGATGTCGAACTGGAACTGCGCCGTCTGGAACTGGCGCTGCGTGACAATATCGTGACCGACTGGGTCATGGAAAACGGCATGGGCATCATTGACGATGCGCGCTTTGCCAATTCGCTCGAGCAGATCCGCCTGACCTATGAATACCAGACAGAGCCGGATGCGAGCCTGTATTTCACTGATGCGTTCCTGCCCGAAGGCGGCTTCAAGCTGGACTGAGAACTGATCGGGGCCAGCGCGTTTCGCGCGCGCTGGCCCTTTTTTTGCTTGGGGGCAGGATGGAAAACCTGATTGATATCAAGGGCGTGCGTCACGCCTATCAGACCGATGCGGGGCCGTTGCCGGTTCTGGACGGGCTGGAAATTTCGGTGCCCGAAGGCGGCTTTGTCGCTGTGGTCGGGCCGTCGGGCTGTGGCAAATCCACGCTGACGCGGCTGATCGCCGGGCTGATGAAACCCGATGAGGGCGAAGTCTGGCTGCATGGCGAACGCGTCAAGGGGCCGCGCTCGACAGTGGGCATGGCGTTTCAGAACCCGGTGCTGCTGGAATGGCGCACGATTTTGAAGAATGTGCTGCTGCCGCTGGAAATCGTGCCCTCGAAACTGTCGCGCAAACAGGCCGAGGAACGCGCGCGTTTCCTGCTGTCGCTGGTCGGGCTTGAAGGCTTCGAGGACAAGCGCCCGTCCGAACTGTCGGGCGGCATGCGCCAGCGCGCCAGCCTGTGCCGCGCGCTGATCCATCAGCCCGATGTGCTGATCCTCGATGAACCCTTCGGGGCGCTGGATGCCTTCACCCGCGAGGATCTGTGGATGACCATGCATGAGGTCAAGGCGCGAGAGCCTTTTACCGGCGTGCTGATCACCCATGATCTGCGCGAATCGATCTTTCTGGCCGATCAGGTGGTGGTGCTGTCGGGCCGCCCCGCAAGCACGCAATATGTGCTTGATGTGCCCAAGACCGGCAAGCGCACGCTTGACGACCTCTACACCCCCGAAGCGGCCGAGCATCTGAATGTGCTGCGCCACCAGATCGAGATCGCGCAGGGCCGCGCCCCGGCAGAAGAGGGCGCGTCATGAACCTGACAGTGCAGAAATACATGCGCGCCATCGCGGTGCCGGTGATCGCGGTCATTGTGCTGCTGGCGTTCTGGGAATGGCTGGTGTGGTATAATGCATGGCCCACTTTCAAGATGGCGGCGCCATCCGATCTGCCGCCGGCCTATCAGCGGCACTGGAACCTGTTTCTGACAATGGGCTGGCAGACGCTGTGGCGCACGGTTCTGGGGCTGATGCTGGCGGTCTTGTTCGGCACGCTTCTGGGCATGATCATGGGCTTTTCGCGCATCATGCGCGATGCGCTCTATCCCATCCTTGTGGGCTTCAACGCCATTCCCAAGGCAACAGTGGTGCCGATCGTCGCGCTGATGTTCGTGGGGCAGCATGATTTCAACACCGTGCTTCTGGCCTTCATGATCTCTTTCTTCCCGATTGCGGTCTCGGTCAGTATCGGGCTTTCGACGCTGGAACCCGAATATCGCGACATCCTGCGCAGCCTTGGCGCGTCGCAGGCCACGATCTTCTGGAAGATCGCCCTGCCCAAGACCCTGCCCGAATTTTTCGGTGCGCTGAAAGTCGCGGTGACGCTGGCCTTCATCGGCACCAATCTGATGGAGATCGTCAGCCCGCATGGCCGTGGCCTTGGTGCGCTGTTCGACAGTGGCCGGACGAATTCGGATTTCCCGCTGATGTTCGCGGTCCTGATCGCGCTGGCCTTTCTGGGCATCGTGCTTTACTACATCGTCGTTGCGCTGGAAAAGATCTTCGCGGGCTGGGCCGAACGCGCCCCAAGCTGATCTGGATGGCATCACGCGAAAAGCGCGCCGCTGCATGTCATCGGCGCGCTTTGCATTGCACGGACAGTTGCAGGCGCAGCTGAAGATGGGGGCCGGCATGAATGACCATTTGAAGGGGTTGCTGATCACCGGCTTGGGCGTGTTGTTCATTGTGCCGGATGCGCTGTTCGTGCGGCTGATCGAGGCTGACGGGCTGACCATTGCCTTCTGGCGCAATCTGACGGCAGGCAGCTTTATTCTGATCTTCGTGCTGGCCACACAAGGCGGCGCGCATCTGGGCCGCGCCCTGCAGGGCGGGCGCCCCGCGCTGGCCTATGTGGTGCTGTTCGGCATGTCCTCGGTGGGTTTTGTCATGGCCGTCACACTGACCAGCGTGGCCAATGTGGTGTTCATCATCGCCACCATGCCGGTCTTTGCCGCCATTCTGAGCCGCATCTTTCTGGGTGAATTGATCAGCCGGCGCATGATCCTGACCATGCTGGGGGTGTTTGTCGGCATGGTGGTCATTCTGGCCGGGTCACAAAAGACCGCAGGCGCAAGCTGGCAGGGTGATCTGCTGGCAGTGGGGGTGGCGTTCTGCTTCGCCGCCGCGATGACCGCGCTGCGAAACTTGCGCGGGCGGCCGACCCTGCCGCTATTGCCTGTGGCGCTTCTGATCTCGGCGCTGGTGCTGTTGCCGGTTGCCGATGTCACCGGCCCGCTGGCCGCGCAATGGTGGCTGCTGATCGGGCATGGCGCCTTCATCACGGTCGCCAGTTCGCTGATGACGCTGGGGCCGCGCTATATCACCTCGGCAGAGGTGACGCTGCTGATCTTGCTGGAATCTATTCTGGCGCCGCTTCTGGTCTGGGCGCTTCTGGGCGAGGATCCGGGCCACCTGACGCTGCTGGGCGGCGCGCTGATCATCGCGGTTCTGCTGGCGTCCAATCTTGTCGTTCTATGGCAGTTGCGGCGCAACAAGACGATGGTGCGTTAGAGGCGTTGCGCTCATTGGCATTCGCGCGCCGCGCTCTATCTCTTTGATGTCGCATGTTCGAGAAGCTCAAAACCGGGAACCACTTTTGAGCAACATGCTGTAATCAGCCGCGATGCGCGCCATCGGCAAGGCTGCGCACATAGTCAAGGATCTGCTCCAGCGGCTTGCCATCGGCGATTTCCTTGACAATGGCTGACCCCACGACACAGCCATCCGCGACCGAGGCGATATCCTGCGCCGCTTGCGGCGTGGTGATGCCAAAGCCCACAATCACCGGCAGATCGGTCGCGGCCTTGATACGCGCGACTTCGGGGCCGACCTCTGCCGCCTGCGCGGCCGCGGCCCCCGTGATACCGGTAATTGAGACGTAATAGACAAAGCCCGAGCTGTTTTGCAGCACCTTGGGCAGGCGGCGGTCATCGGTGGTGGGGGTGGCCAGACGGATGAAATTCAGCCCGGCATCGGCTGCGGGCAGGCACAGCTCGCTGTCTTCCTCGGGCGGCAGATCGACCACGATCAGCCCGTCCACCCCGGCCTGAGTGGCGTTGTTCAGGAATGCCTCAACTCCCATCGAATAGATCGGGTTGTAATAGCCCATCAGCACAATCGGGGTGTCGCGGTCGGTTTCGCGAAATCGGCGTACCATATCCAGCGTTTTGGCCAGGGTCTGCCCGCCTTCCAGCGCGCGCTGGCCTGCAAGCTGGATCGTGGGGCCATCGGCCATCGGGTCGGTGAAGGGCACGCCCAGTTCGATGATATCGACGCCTGCCCCCGGCAAGCCCTGCATCACCGCAAGCGAGGTGTCCAGATCGGGATCGCCCGCCATGATATAGGCGACAAACGCCTTGCGGCCTTCGGATTTCAGCTTGGCAAAGCGCGCATCGATTCTGGTCATCTGGTCCCTGTCCCCGGCTGTTTGGTCGGGTGTGTGCCAAAACGGCGCGGGAATCAACCGCCCCCGCGCCGCGTTGCGTCAATCCTGAAACTCGACCAGCAGATCCTTGGCCTCGATCTGGGCACCGGCTGCGACATGCACGGCCTTGATCACGCCTTCGCGGTCGGCATGCAGGCCAGTTTCCATCTTCATGGCTTCGATGGTCAGCAGCAGATCGCCGGGTTTCACTGTGGCCCCGTCCTTGACCGCGACCGAGGCCACAGATCCGGGCATGGGCGCGCCCAGATGCGCGGGGTTGGCAGGGTCGGCCTTGGCGCGCTGGGCGGTCTTGGCCTTGACCTCTCTGTTGGCGACGCGGATCGTGCGCGGCTGACCGTTGAGTTCAAAGAACACCTTCACATCGCCATCATCGCTGGTTTCGCCCACCGCGATCAGCCGGATTTCAAGCGTCTTGCCGGGGTCAATCTCTGCCGACAACTCTTCGCCCTGTTCCATGCCGTAAAAGAAGGTCCGGGTGGGCAGGGTGCGCACCGGGCCATAGATGCGGTGGCGGCCCATGTAATCGAGATAGACCTTGGGATACATCAGATAGCCATTGAGGTCTTCATCATCGACCTTGAAGCCTTCCAGATCTTCCGACAGTTTGATGCGGGTGGCTTCCAGATCGACAGGGGGCAGGTGCTTGCCGGGGCGATCCGTCAGGGGTTTTTCGTCCTTCAGCACCTTGGACAAGATGCCTTCGGGCCAGCCGCCGGGGGGTTGGCCCAGATTGCCGCGCAGCATGTCGATGACCGAATCGGGGAAGCTGACATCACGCGCGGGGTTTTCGACATCGGCGCGGCTCAGCCCTTGGGAAACCATCATCAGCGCCATGTCGCCCACCACCTTGGACGAGGGCGTGACCTTGACGATATCGCCGAACATCATGTTCACATCAGCATAGGCGCGGGCAATTTCGGGCCAGCGCTCTTCCAGCCCCATTGAGCGCGCCTGCGCCTTCAGGTTGGTGAACTGCCCGCCGGGCATTTCATGCAGATAGACTTCCGAACTTGGCGCCTGCTGGGCGGATTCGAACGCCGCATATTGCGCGCGCACGCCTTCCCAGTAATCCGAGATCTTGCGGATCGCACCCATATCAAGGCCGGTGTCACGCTCGGTAAAGCGCAGGGCTTCGACGATGGAACCCAGCGTGGGCTGGCTGGTATTACCCGAAAACGCATCCATCGCGGCATCGGCGGCATCGACACCCGCTTCTGCGGCAGCCAGAATCGTCGCGCCCGCAATCCCGCCCGTGTCATGGGTGTGGAAATGAATCGGCAGGCCGACCTCTTCCTTCAGCGCGCGGATCAGCACGCGCGCCGAGGCCGGTTTCAACAGCCCCGCCATATCCTTCAGCCCCAGCACATGCGCGCCTGCGGCTTTCAGTTCCTGCCCCATGCGGACATAATATTTCAGGTCATATTTCGCGCGGTCCGGGTTCAGGATGTCGCCGGTATAGCAGATCGTGCCTTCGCAGATCTTGCCGCTTTCCAGCACTGCATCCATCGCCACGCGCATATTCTCTACCCAGTTGAGGCTGTCGAAGACGCGGAACACATCAACACCGGTTTCTGCGGCCTGACGCACGAAGAACTGCACGACATTGTCGGGGTAGTTGGTATAGCCCACCCCGTTCGAGGCGCGCAGCAGCATCTGGGTCAGCAGGTTGGGCATGGCGCGGCGCAGATCGCGCAGGCGCTGCCAGGGGCATTCCTGCAAGAAGCGGTAGGCCACATCAAATGTGGCACCCCCCCAGCATTCGACGCTGAACAAATGCGGCAGCATATGCGCATAGGCCGGGGCCACGCGGATCATGTCGATCGAGCGCATGCGCGTGGCCAGCAGCGACTGATGCGCGTCGCGCATGGTGGTGTCGGTCAGCAGCAGGCGCTGTTCAGCGGCCATCCAGTCGGCCACGGCTTGCGGCCCCTGATCATCCAGAATCTGCTTGGCCCCGCGCGGTGGCTGGCCCGATACGCGCGGCGCCACCGGGGTCTTGATGCCCGCAGGCGGTTTGGCGCGTCCGGCGGTTTCGGGATGCCCGTTGACGGTAATATCGGCGATATAGGTCAGCAGCTTGGTCGCGCGGTCGCGGCGCTTGCGGAAATTGAACAGCGCGTCGGTGGTGTCGATGAATTTGGTGGTATAGCTCATATCCAGAAAGGTCGGATGTTTGAGCAGATTCTCGACAAAGGCGATATTGGTGCTGACCCCACGAATGCGGAATTCGCGCAACGCACGGTCCATCCGTGCAATTGCTTCATCCGGGGTGGGCGCCCAGGCCGTGACCTTGACCAGCAGCGAATCGTAATAGCGGGTGATCACGCCGCCTGCATAGGCGGTGCCGCCATCCAGCCGGATGCCCATGCCGGTGGCAGAGCGATAGGCTGTCAGCCGCCCGTAATCGGGGATGAAATTGTTCAGCGGGTCTTCCGTGGTGATGCGGCATTGCAGCGCATGGCCCGACAGCGTGACATCGCCCTGGCAGGGTGTGCCCGTCGCATCGGACAGCGTGGCCCCTTCGGCGATGCGGATCTGTGCCTTGACGATATCGATGCCGGTCACTTCCTCGGTGACGGTATGTTCCACCTGCACACGCGGGTTCACTTCGATGAAGTAGAACTTGTCGTCATCCATATCCATCAGGAATTCGACCGTGCCCGCATTCTGATAGCCGACCGCGCGCCCGATTTTCAGGGCTTCCTCGCAGATGGCGGCGCGCTGTTCATCGGTCAGATAGGGGGCAGGGGCGCGTTCGACGACTTTCTGGTTGCGCCGCTGAACCGTGCAGTCGCGTTCATACAGATGATAGAGATTGCCATGCGTATCACCCAGAAGCTGCACCTCGACATGGCGCGCGCGCAGGATCATCTTTTCCAGATAGCCTTCGCCATTGCCGAACGCGGCCTCGGCCTCGCGGCGGCCTTCGCGGACCTTGGCCTCCAGCTCCTCGGGGCCATTGATCGGGCGCATGCCGCGCCCGCCGCCGCCATGACTGGCTTTCAGCATCAGCGGATAGCCGATCTTGTCGGCCATCTGGCGAATGGCGGCCATGTCGTCGCCCAGAACCTCGGTGGCGGGGATCACCGGCACCCCGGCCTTGATTGCGACCTGCCGCGCACTCGCCTTGTCACCCAGCGCGCGCATAGTGTCGGCCCTGGGGCCGATAAAGGTGATCCCGTTGGCAACGCAGGCATCGACAAGGGCGGGGTTTTCGCTCAGCAGCCCATAGCCGGGATGGATGGCATCCGCGCCCGATTCCTTCGCCACGCGGATGATCTCGTCAATCGACAGATAGGCCGCGACCGGTCCCAGCCCTTCGCCGATGCGGTATGCCTCATCCGCCTTGAAGCGATGCAGGCCCAGCTTGTCTTCCTCGGCATAGACCGCAACCGTGCGTTTGCCCAACTCATTGGCCGCGCGCATGATGCGGATGGCAATCTCGCCACGATTGGCGACAAGGATCTTGCGGAATTCGGCCATTTCGGTCCTTTCTGCATGTGCAAAGGCAGGAATTTGGTCAAGTAAATAGACCGGTTTTCACAGTTTCGTAAAGGGCGCAGTAAGGTTTCGTTACATTTCGGGCGGATCAATCAGGCAGTTGCGGGCCTGAACGGGGCGCGCGATCCCCATCTGCACCATGTTGGCTATCATATCCTCGCGCAGGATATGCAGAAGATGCGACGGGCCGCGCTGCCCCAGCGCCCCCAGCGCGTAATGCCAGCCGCGCCCCAGCAGAACGAAATCCGCCCCCAGCGCGCATGCACGCAGGACATCCAGCCCGCTTTCAACGCCGGAATCAAACAGGATCGGATATTCAGGGCCAAGCGCCGCGCGGATCGCGGGCAGGCAATGAATTGCGGCAGGCGCGCCATCGAATTGCCGCCCGCCATGATTGGACACCCAGATCGCATCTGCGCCTTCTTGTCGCAGTTGCAGCGCATCCGCGGGCCGCAGCACACCCTTGATGATCAGTGGCCCGTCCCACAATGCGCGCAATTCGCGCAGATAGCCCCAATCGGGTGCCGCGCGCAGCAGATAGCCTGCATGCGCGGTCGAGGGCGCGTTGCCGTCAAGCTTCAGATACTCTTCCATCAACCGCAGGCGTGGCTGGCCGTGGCGCAGCGTGCCAAGCGCCCATGTGGGCCGCCGCGCGACTTGCCACAGCATTGATGGTGTTGTCTTCGGCGGGATCGCCAGTTGCGCGCGCAATTGCCGTTCGCGCCGCGACGGGCCGGGCACATCGACCGTCAGCACCAGCGTGTGAAACCCCGCCTTGCGCGCGCGGGCCAGCAGATCGGCGCGGATACCGGGGTCTTTGGGTGGGTAAAGCTGGAACCAGCCCATATCACCCGCGATCGGCCCGATCTCTTCGGGCAGGCGGGTGGCAACTGTGCTAAGCGTATACGGAATGCGCGCGGTGTCTGCATGGCGTGCCAAGGCGGCCTCTGCCCCCGGCCAGATCATCCCCGACATGCCCACCGGCGCCACCCCCACCGGAAGCGCATGTTCCTGCCCCAGCAGGCGCGTTGTCAGGTCAGGGGTAACCGGCCCTTTCAACATGCCGGGGGCGAAAAGGATACTGTCCAGCGCCGCGCGGTTGCGGGTCTTGACCGATTCTGTCCCGGTTGCGCTGTCCAGATATTCCCACACGAACCACGGCACACGGCCCTTGCAGGCAGTTTTCAGATCCGACAGGGCGGGGTAGCGCAGATCAAGGCTCATGATGTGTGGGACTATATCCGCGCGTTTCGCGCTGCCAAGCCCGATGCGCCAAAAACGGCAGAACTTTTGCTGAACAAAGCTTTTCCTTGGCGCGCTGTCGCGTTAGGTTTGCGCCATGAGTGATTTCAATGCTGACTTGCCCTTGTCTGCCCGCGCGATGGCGGCGCGCCCTGCGCCCTATCTGGACGGGCTGAACCCCGAACAACGCCGCGCGGTCGAGGCGCTGGATGGCCCTGTGCTGATGCTGGCGGGGGCGGGCACCGGCAAGACCCGTGCGCTGACCGCGCGGATTGCGCATTTGCTTAGTTCGGGCCGGGCATGGCCGTCGCAGATACTGGCCGTTACCTTCACCAACAAGGCCGCGCGAGAGATGAAGCTGCGCGTGGGGGGCTATCTGGGCGACGCGGTTGAAGGCATGGCGTGGCTTGGCACTTTCCATGCCATCAGTGCGAAGCTTCTGCGCCGTCATGCCGAATTGGTGGGGCTGAAATCCAGTTTCACCATTCTGGACAGTGACGACCAGTTGCGCCTGTTGAAGCAACTGATTCAGGCCGAAAATATCGATGACAAGCGCTGGCCCGCTCGGCTGCTGGCCTCGATCATCGACCAGTGGAAGAATCGCGGCTGGCGACCGGATCAGGTGCCGGCATCCGAAGCCAGCGCCTTCAACAATCGTGGCACGGAATTCTACGCCGCCTATCAGGCGCGGCTGCAAAGTCTGAATGCCTGTGATTTCGGCGATCTTCTGTTGCATTGCATCACGATCTTTCAGGCCCACGCGGACATTCTGGAAAGCTGGCGCAAGCGGTTTCGCTATATTCTGGTGGATGAGTATCAGGACACCAACACCGCGCAGTATCTGTGGCTGCGCCTTCTGGCCGACGGGCACAAGAATATCTGCTGCGTGGGCGATGATGACCAGTCGATCTATGGCTGGCGCGGGGCCGAGGTGGGCAATATCCTGCGCTTTGAACGCGACTTCCCCGGTGCAACCGTGGTGCGGCTGGAACAGAATTACCGCTCCACCCCGCATATTCTGGCCGCGGCCAGCCAGGTCATTGCCGGTAATGAGGATCGGCTGGGCAAGACGCTGTGGACCGAAGCACAGACAGGCGAAAAGGTCCGGCTGATCGGCCATTGGGACGGCGAGGAAGAAGCCCGCTGGATCGGCGAGGAGATCGAGGATCTGCATCGCGGCACGCGCGGCCTTGACCCTTTTGCGCTCAATCAGATGGCCATTCTGGTGCGCGCCAGCCACCAGATGCGCGCCTTTGAGGATCGGTTTCTGACCATCGGCCTGCCTTACCGCGTCATCGGCGGGCCGCGCTTCTATGAACGCATGGAGATTCGCGACGCGATGACCTATTTCCGGCTGGCCGTCAGCCCGGCCGATGATCTGGCCTTTGAACGCGTGGTGAACACCCCCAGGCGCGGCCTTGGCGACAAGGCGCAGCAGACCATTCAGGGGTATGCGCGCAAGGCCGGGGTGCCGCTGGTGCAGGGCGCGGCGCTGGCGCTTCAGGATGGGGCTATCAAGGGCAAGGGCGCGGCCGCGTTGCGCGAATTGCTTGACGGCATAGCGCGCTGGCACCGTGCGGCAGGGGGCACGGTGCCTGCCGGTGCGGCGGATGATCTGATAGAGGTGATTGCGCCCGAAGGGGGCCGCGCGGCACAAAGCCATATCGAACTGGCCGAGCAGATACTGGAGGAATCCGGCTATACCGAGATGTGGCAGAACGACAAGACGCCCGAAGCGCCGGGGCGGCTGGACAATCTGAAGGAACTGATCAAGGCGCTGGAAAGCTTTGAAAATCTGGCCGGGTTTCTGGAACATGTTGCGCTGGTTATGGATAATGATTCTGATGGCAGCGATGACAAGGTCAGCATCATGACGCTGCATGGCGCCAAGGGGCTGGAATTTCCGGTGGTGTTCCTGCCGGGTTGGGAAGACGGGCTGTTCCCGTCACAGCGCTCTATGGACGAAAGCGGCCCCAAAGGGCTGGAGGAAGAGCGCCGCCTTGCCTATGTCGGCATCACCCGCGCCGAACAGCTTTGCACCATCAGCTTTGCCGCCAATCGCCGGGTCTATGGGCAGTGGCAGGCGCAGATGCCGTCGCGTTTTGTCGATGAACTGCCCGCTGCGCATGTCGAGGTTCTGACCCCGCCGGGGTTGTATGGCGGGGCCGGGATGGGGCATAGCAGCGTCGAAGCCCGCGCCACGCGCGCCGACGCCTATAATTCACCCGGCTGGCGGCGGTTTCAGGCCGCGCAATCGCGCCCTGTCAGCCAGCCCATAGCGGCGCGCAACATGGTCATTGAAGGCAGCGCACAGGCCGTTTTTGTGGCGGGCGTGCGCGTGTTTCACCAGAAATTCGGCTATGGCCGCGTGGCAGAGGTCGAAGGCGACAAGTTGTTCATTGAATTCGAAAAATCCGGCCCGCGCCATATTGTGGCGAAATTCGTCGTTCCCGCTGATCAGGCGGATGATGTGCCGTTCTGACGCTGCTCTGAACCCCATGAAAAGCAAAAGGCGGCAGCCCCAGGGAGGAGAAGGGGGACTGCCGCCGATTTGCTTGACCCCAGGGAGGAGGAGGGGGCCATCGCAATGTCCAGGCCGCTTGACCTGTCAAGTCTCAGGATAGGGTGGCCAGGGAGGAGGA
The DNA here is from genome assembly GCA_020832655.1 of Paracoccaceae bacterium. Taxonomy (GTDB): domain Bacteria; phylum Pseudomonadota; class Alphaproteobacteria; order Rhodobacterales; family Rhodobacteraceae; genus Roseinatronobacter. The sequence goes on along the minus strand of JAFIEF010000012.1, from coordinate 27,347 downwards.
GGGCCACGCTATCCTTCCGGCCGCGCCCCAGGGAGGAGGAGAGGGGGGCGGTCGTCTGTGACCGACACAAGGCGATACGCCTATGCCGGAATTTGTGACGGTGATTGGGGAGGAGGATCAATCACCGTCTCAATCGGACCCCAAGGGAGGAGGAGCGGGGTCCAAAGCCTTCAATTCTGCTTGCCGTAAGCGGCGTCATGGGCGATGCGGCTGATCATGCAGCGCGAGATGCCCAACTCTTCCAGATGAGCAGTGCTCAGGGCGCTCAGCTCGGCATGGGTCTGGCGATAGACCCGGCGCTGATCGCTGTTGTGCTTGAAACGCTCAATCATAGCCCTGATCCGATCCACGACCCCCATAGGGCCGATATCGGGGTTACTCATACGCGGCATTTCGGTTGCCTGTGCCATCACCTTCACCATTGCAAGCAGTGTCTACTGCGTTTCGTTGATCAAAAGATAACACTACGCTGCGCCCGCACAATAGAGTTTGCTGCAATGCAGCTATGCGGCTGGCGCAAGATTACGCGGGGTCAGCTTGGTGTCGGCTGAATTCTTGCGCATAATGGGATGAAGACGCCCAAAGCGCTTGCAGAAAAATGATGTGTCTTGTCCGAATCAATTCCTGATCCAGGCAGGGCACTCACCATGATTGGCAGGAAAAACCTGTGGGGTTGTATAGTTATGCTGCAGATGTGCCAATGCGAACTGGCTGGCGCAGGATGCACCCTTGTCTGAGGCGACTCAAACCCTGTTGAATCCGGCAGCCTTGCCCAGCACGCGTGCGGTTTCCGCCAGTTGCTCTGGCGCGGGCTGTGGCGGTACGCTGTAGCCGTCAGGGCCATCGTGAAAATACGCCTGCGAGGTCACGTCATGCACATGATGCATGGGCACGACATGGGCATGGGCGTGGGGCACATGAATGCCGGTGTAAAACAGCGACACCCGTTCGACCCGATACAATTGTTTCATCGCGCGGGCCAGATCTTGCGCGCAGCTTGTGATGCGCGTGGCCAGTTCTTCAGGCAAATCCTCGAACCAGACATGATGCGCCTTGGGAATGACCAGCGCGTGCCCTTGCCGGATCGGGTGCAGATCCAGAAAAGCCAGGATGTGGTCGTCTTCGTAAAGCTTGTGCGCCGGCAATTCACCGGCCGCGATCTTGCAAAACAGGCAATCCTGCGTCATGTCACCCTCTTGGCGTTTTGGGCAGATTGCCATGCCTTCGATCCATGCGCAATTCGCCGCAGCCCCTTGCCCATCGTTTTTCGATGAACATCTGTTGGCCAGACATAACGGAGCAAATTGATGGCTGTATCGCGCGAAACAGTGCTGGAAGCGCTTGCCAAGGTGGCGTTGCCGGATGGCGGTGATCTGGTGTCGCGCGATCTGGTGCGCGCGCTGGTGGTGGAAGACGGGGCGGTGCGCTTTGTTCTGGAAGCCGAAGATCAGAAAATGGCCGAAATACTGGCACCAGTGCGGACCACGGCACAGCAGGCAGTTGAGGCGCTGGACGGTGTGACGCGGGTTTCGGTGGCGCTGACTGCGCATGGCCCCGCCCCCAAAGCCCCGTCACTGAAGATCGGGCGGCATCCGGCGCAGCAGCCGGGCAAGCAGGTCTTGCCGGAAGTCGGCAGCATCATAGCAATCGGGTCGGGCAAGGGCGGGGTCGGCAAATCGACCGTGGCGTCGAATCTGGCGGTGGCGCTGGCACGGCAGGGGCTGCGCGTGGGGTTGCTGGATGCCGATATCTATGGCCCCAGCCAGCCGCGCATGATGGGGGTGAACAAGCGCCCGTCATCGCCCGACGGCAAGCGCATCATCCCACCCAAGGCGCATGGCGTCACCATGATTTCCATCGGGCTGATGCTGAAGGGCGAAGATGACGCGGTGATCTGGCGCGGCCCGATGCTGATGGGCGCGTTGCAGCAGCTTCTGACCCAGGTCGAATGGGGCCAGCTGGATGTCATGATCATCGACATGCCCCCCGGCACGGGCGATATTCAGTTGACGCTTTGCACGAAATTCGAAGTACGCGGCGCCATCGTGGTCTCGACCCCGCAGGATGTGGCGCTTCTGGATGCGCGCAAGGCGCTGCGCGCGTTTCAGACCCTCAAGACCCCGGTTCTGGGCCTGATCGAGAATATGTCGACCTATATCTGCCCCAAATGTGGCCATGAAGAACATATCTTCGGCGATGGCGGCGTGCGGGTAGAGGCAGAGCGTCAGGGGCTGACATTTCTGGGGGAATTGCCGCTCAGCGTCGATATCCGGCTGGCCAGCGATGGCGGGGTGCCGGTTGCCGCGACCGATAGCCCCGCGGCGGCGGCCTATCAGCGCATTGCCCAGCGATTGATCGACCAGCTCTGATCGGTCGAGGTACCTCTGCTGGGAATGGATGGAACTTCCGGGATTTCATGGTCGCGTCTTGCGCTGGATTGGGTGCTGGCGCCTTCACGCCCGTTTCAAGCGCCTGTGATTCGTCGTGACTCGCGGTGATTCATCGCTGTCTGATGCGATCTCTGTGGTCAATCTGCAACAAATTCCGACCTGACCGCAGATTATCTGGGGTTTTATGGGAATTGCTCTGATTGGTCATTTTGGATGGCAGTCACGGTGCATTTCGTTTGGTTCTTTTTATGTTCTCACTACATATGGTGCATAGGCGGAGTGTCGTGCAGCATCATGTAGGGTTGCAGTTAAGCATACCGTGTTATGCGGCGGTTTTTTTTGGTTGATTACCATGCAATCCCATGTCATCCCTGTAGCCAAGATAGACGGGCACAAAGGGGCAGCAAAGACCCCGACAGAGGCAAGAAGTTTCATACAGGCACCCGCTTTATCTTGAACAAGAAGAGATCCGGCGCGTTCGCAAGCAGCATCCCCTCCCCCCCAGGACGCGAACGCGAAACCGGACACCCAGCGATGGGACAGTCGGCGGATCGGGCAGTGGCAGCAGCTCGATCCGCCGTTTTCATTTTCGGCCCCTTGCGGGTCGCAACACAAAAAGGACCGCCGGGCAGTGGCACGCAGGTTCAGAGGCTCCTTCCACCAGAAGGTGGACAGCAAGGGAAGGGTGTCAATCCCGGCCTCGTTCCGGCGCGTCATCGAAACCGGCGACCCGGACTGGAAAGACGGGCTGCGGCCCAATCTGGTTATTGTCTATGGTCTGGATGACCAGAACTGGCTGGATTGCTACACCATCAACGCGATCGAGGACATTGAAGAGCGCATCGACCAGATGCAGCCAGGCAGCGATGACCGCGAGGCGCTGGAGCTTATGTTTCACGGTCTGGCGCAGGATGTGCAGATCGACGAGGATGGCCGCATCGTGTTGCCGCAGAAGCTGCGCGACAAGATCGGGCTGGATGGCGACGAAAAAGCGCTGTTCATCGCGCTGGGCGACCGCTTCCAGATCTGGCATGAAGACACATTCGCCGCCACCAAGACTGCCGCAACGCGGGCCTATCTGACCGATCAGGGGCCGCGCTTCAACCCGCTGACGAAACTGCCCCCAAGACGAGGTCAGGCATGATGCAGGACAGCGCGCCCCCGCATGTTCCTGTGTTGATACGCCCGATACTGGACCGGCTTGCGCCGATTTCGGGGGTGTGGCTAGATGGCACGCTGGGCGCGGGCGGCTATGCGCGCGCCCTGCTTGATGCCGGGGCCGAGCGGCTGATTGGCGTGGATCGTGACCCGCTGGCCTTGCAGATGGCGCAGGGCTGGGGGGCCGCCTATGGCGAGCGGCTGCACCTGGTGCAGGGCAATTTCGCACAGCTTGACGACTATGCCGATGGCCCGCTGGACGGGGTGGTGCTGGATCTGGGCGTATCCTCGATGCAGCTTGACCGCGCCGAGCGCGGCTTTTCCTTTGCCAAGGATGGCCCGCTGGATATGCGCATGGGGCAAAGCGGGCCAAGCGCTGCCGATCTGGTCAATCACGCCGCCGAGGAGGTGCTGGCCGATATCCTGTTTCATTATGGCGAGGAACGCGCCGCGCGCCGCATTGCCCGCGCGATTGCGCGTGCGCGTGCGCAAGCCCCGATCACCACCACGCTGCAACTGACAGAAATTATCACATCCTGCCTGCCGCGCCCGAAACCGGGGCAAAGCCACCCGGCGACGCGCAGCTTTCAGGCCTTGCGCATTGCCGTGAACAATGAATTCGAATCGTTGGTGCAGGGGCTGGAAGCGGCCGAACGTGCGTTGCGCCCCGGTGGTGCGCTGGCCGTGGTCAGCTTTCATTCGCTGGAAGACCGCGTCGTGAAGCGGTTTCTGCAACAGCGTGCGGGGCAGGGGGGGCGCAGCAACCGCTATGCGCCCGAAGCCCGGCAGGACGCCCCGCGCTTCACCATGATCGAGCGGCGCAGCATTGCAGCGGACCCGCAGGAGCTGGCCGAAAACCCCCGCGCGCGCTCTGCCCGGCTGCGATTGGCGCGGCGCAGTGATGCGCCACCGGGGCCGGCTATGCGCGCCGAACTTGGACTTCCCACACTGGCACTGGAAAATCTGGACTGACCTGTCATGCGAAGTTTCCTGTATTTCGTGACCGTTCTTGCCGTAATCGCCCTTGCTGCCTGGGCTTACCGCGAGAACCATCTGACGCAGCAGGCGATGAATGATCGCCGCGCGCTGGAGCGCGAGATCGCCAGCCTGACGACGGCGAAAACCATCCAGCGCACCGAATGGGCCTATCTGAACCGCCCCGACCGGCTGCGCGAGCTGGTGGATGTGAATTTCGAACGTTTGCGCCTGATCCCGATCTCGGCCGATCACTTCGGGCGTGTGGATGAAATCGCCTATCCGCTGCCAGTGATTGATGATGATGGCACGCTGAATGCGGTCGAGATATCGGGCACGCTTGACGATGGGAACGGCGACGCCCCAAGACCGGAGGCACAGCCATGATCCGCATCCCGCTGCGCCCGCTGGCACGTGTCCTGAAGGCACGCGAAACCGGCGAAAACCCTGACCTTATCGAACAGGAAAACCGCCGCCTGCGCATCGAGGCGATGCGCGATGGCGCCCGCCGCCGCGCCGAAGGGCGGTTGCTGATGGTGGTTCTGATCTTTCTGTGCGGTTTCGTGGTGCTGTCGGCGCGCATGGGCTTGCTGGCGGCCACGGCACCGATGGAATTGCGCGCGGCGATGCCGGGGCAGATTTCCAGTGCGCGCGCGCAGATCGTGGATCGCAACGGCCATGTGCTGGCGACCAATCTGCCGACTCAGGTGCTTTACGCCGAAACCCAGCGCATGATCGACCCCGAACGCGCGGCGCGGGAACTGGCGCGGATTTTCCCGGATATCGATGCCGATCAGATGGCCGCGCGTTTCACCGACCCGGACCGCCGCTTCATCTGGATCCGCCCGCGCCTGTCGCCTGAACAGCAGCAGGCCGTGCATGATATCGGCGAGCCGGGGCTGATGCTTGGCCCGCGCGAGATGCGCGTCTATCCCAATGGCCGCATGGCCGCGCATGTTCTTGGCGGCGCGCGTGTGGGGCAACAGGGCGTCAATGCCGCAGAGGTGCTGGGGGCTGCGGGGGCGGAGCTTTACTTCGATGCGGAATTGCGCGACCCGGCGCGGATCGACCAGCCGCTTCAGCTTTCGCTGGATCTGACCCTGCAATCCGTTGTCACCGAGGTTCTGGAAGGGGCCAAGCGGTTGTTCAAGGCCAGGGGCGCGACGGCCGTGCTGATGGATGTCAACACCGGCGAGGTGCTCAGTCTGGTGTCGTTGCCCGATTTCGACCCCAACAACCGCCCCGCCCCCGCAACCGAAGGCGACCCCGCGGACAGCCCGCTTTTCAATCGCGCAGTGCAGGGCTATTACGAGCTTGGCTCGGTGATGAAGAGCTTTGCCATCGCCCAGGCGCTGGAAGAAGGCGCGGTCACGCCCGATAGCAGGATCGACACGCGCGGCCCGCTGACATGGGGCCGCTTCAGCATCCGCGATTTCCGCAATTACGGGCCGGAACTGTCGGTCAAGGATGTGCTGGTCAGATCCTCGAATATCGGCACCGCGCGCATCATGCGCGAATTGGGGGCCGACAAGCAGCAGGATTTCCTGCGCGAGTTGGGCTTTCTGGACCCCGCAGCGCTGGAGCTGCCGGAAGCGGCGCGCTCGCGCCCGCTGACACCGGACAACTGGTCGGAATTGTCCACCATGACGATTTCTTACGGGCATGGCATGTCCACCAGCCCGCTGGCGCTGGCGGCTGGCTATGCTGCGCTGGTCAATGGCGGGCGCAAGGTCACACCAACGCTGCTGCGCCAGAACCGCCCGCGACTGGGCGCGCAGGTGATTTCTGAACGCACATCGCGCCAGATGCGGCTGATGCTGCATCAGGTGGTGCAGGAAGGCACGGCGTCCTTCGCGCGCATTCCCGGCTACCCGGTGGGCGGCAAGACCGGCTCGGCCGACAAGCCCTCGGCCAGGGGCGGCTATATGGAAGATGCGGTTTTTGCCAGCTTCGCCAGCGTGTTTCCGTCGCATGATCCGCGCTATGTGCTGATCGTCACGCTGGACGAGGCGGTGGACACCACCGGGCCAGAGCCGCGCCGCACAGCGGGCTGGACGGCAGTGCCGGTTTCGGCGGAAATCACCCGCCGCATTGCCCCGCTTCTGGATATTCGTCCCACGGATCTGGCGACGGCGGAGGCCGCGTTGTATGCCCGGTGACAGCCGCGCAGGAAAGGCAAAGGCGCAGGTTGGACAAGGGCGTGGTTTCAGGCTAACAGGCCAGCACGACTTCAAAGCAGGAGCGCGCGCGTGACCGACTATCCCCCCCGTCCGCTGTCAGAGCTTGGACTGCGGCCCATGCGGGGCGATGGTGCGGTCATGATCACTGATCTGGCGCTTGACAGCCGCCGGGTGCGCGCAGGCGCGCTGTTTGCCGCGCTGCCCGGAAGCCGCATGCATGGGGCGGAGTTCATCACCTATGCGCTGCGCATGGGGGCCGGTGCGATCCTGACCGACCGCGAAGGGGCAGAGATTGCCGCCGATGTTCTGGCAGGCTCTGACGCGGCACTGGTGCTGGCCGAAGACCCGCGCGCGGCCTTTTCTGCGGCCTGTGCGCTGTGGTTTGCAGGCCAGCCGCAGATCATGGCGGCGGTGACGGGCACCAATGGCAAGACCTCGGTTGCCAGCTTCACCCGCCAGATATGGGCCGGGCTGGGGCATGGTGCTGTCAATATCGGCACCACCGGCGTGGAAGGCGGGTTTTCCGCGCCGCTTGCGCATACCACGCCCGACCCGATCACCCTGCATCGGCTGTTGGCCGAAATGGCGCGCGACGGGATCAGCCATGCGGTGATGGAGGCATCATCCCACGGGTTGGATCAGCGCCGACTGGACGGGGTGCGGCTGCGCGCGGCGGCCTTTACCAATCTTAGTCAGGATCATCTGGATTATCACCCCACAATGGCCGCGTATTTCGATGCCAAGGCGCAGCTTTTCGACCGGCTTCTGCCTGATGACGGCGTTGCGGTGATCAATATGGATGACCCCCGCGGGGCCGATATTCTGGCCATTGCCGAGGCGCGCGGGCAGGGCACGCTGACCATCGGGCGCGACGCGGATGCCGATATCCGCATTCTGGGCCAGCGTTTTGATGCGGCCTCTCAGGTGGTGCGGTTTTCCTATGACGGGCAGGTCTATCAGGAAACTCTGGCCCTGATCGGCGGATTTCAGGCGGAAAATGTGCTGGCCGCTTTGGGGTTGGTGCTGGCCTGTGGCGAGACGCCGGGCGATGCCGTGCGCCAACTGCCCCGGCTTCAAGGCGTGCGCGGGCGGATGCAACTGGCCGGCCGGCGCGCGAATGGCGCGGCGGTATTTGTCGACTACTCACACACCCCCGCCGCGCTGCAGGTTGCGCTGCAAGCCCTGCGCCCGCATGTCATGGGGCGTCTGGTGGTGGTGTTCGGCGCAGGCGGCGACCGCGACAGGGCCAAGCGCCCGATGATGGGGCAGGCGGCGGCGGGTCACGCCGATATCGCCTATGTCACCGACGACAATCCCAGATCCGAAGACCCGGCCGATATTCGTCAGGCCATTCTGGCCGCCTGTCCCCAGGCCCATGAGGTGCCCGACCGTGCCGAGGCGATCTTGCGCGGCGTGGACGCGCTTGGTCCCGGCGATGCGCTGCTGATTGCCGGTAAAGGGCATGAAACCGGCCAGATCATCGGCGATACGGTCTATCCTTTCGATGATGTCGAACAGGCCAGTGTCGCCATCGCCGCGCTGGAGGCCCGCGCATGACGTTGTGGACCGCAGATGACGCCGCCCGCGCCACTGGCGGGAAGACCCGCAGCGACTGGCAGGCCAGCGGCATCTCGATCGACACGCGCAGCCTGCAGGCGGGCGATTTGTTCGTGGCGCTGAGTGCTGTACGCGACGGGCATGATTTCGTGGCCCAGGCGCTGGAAAAGGGCGCTTCTGCGGCGCTGGTCTCGCGCGTGCCCGATGGGGTGGCGGCGGATGCGCCCCTTCTGGTGGTGGCGGATGTGATGGACGCCCTGCGCGCGCTGGCGGTAGCGGCCCGCGCCCGCGCCCGCGCGCGGATCATCGCGGTGACCGGGTCGGTGGGCAAGACCTCGACCAAGGAAATGCTGCGCGAGATGCTGGCCGAATTCGGCCATGTTCATGCCGCCGAGGCCAGTTTCAACAATCATTGGGGGGTGCCGGTCACGCTGGCGCGGATGCCGCAGGATGCCGATTTTGCCATCATCGAGATCGGCATGAACCATCCCGACGAAATCGCCCCGCTGGCGCAGCTTGCGCGCCCGCATGTGGCGATGATCACCACCATTGCACCGGCGCATCTGGAAGCCTTCGATGATATCAGCGGCATCGCGCGCGAAAAGGCCAGCATTTTCAGTGGGCTGGCACCGGGCGGTCATGCTGTTTTCCCCTGTGATCTGCCCACCAGCCCGATCCTGCTGGAGGCCGCGCAGAGCGCGAATGCCGTTCTGCACCGTTTCGGGGCTGATGAGGCGGCGGAGGCGCGCTTGCAGGACATGGCCCAGACCGAGGCCGCGCTGGTGATGCGCGCGCAGCTGGGGCACTTGCGCCTTGCGGTGCGGCTGGCCAATGCCGGGGCGCATTTTGGCATGAATGCGCTTGGCTGTCTGGCCGTGGCCGATGCGCTGGGGGTCGATCCGGCGCGCGCGGCGATGGGGCTGGGGCGCTGGCAGCCCCCGGCTGGGCGCGGCTTGCGCCAGTATATTGCGCTGGATCCGGTCGAAGAACTGGGCTTCACCCTGATCGATGACGCTTTCAACGCCAACCCGGCCTCGCTTGAAGCGGCGCTGAACATGCTGGCCTGCATTACGCCGGGGCAGGGGCATGGCGGGCGCAAGGCGCGGCGCGTGGCGATACTGGGTGACATGCTGGAGCTTGGCACGGAAGAGCAGGCGCTGCATGAGGCGATTGCCGAGTATCCGGCGCTGGCACAGGTTGATCTGGTGCATTGCGTCGGCCCGCGCATGGCGGCGCTTTCGCGCCGATTGCCGCTGCGCCAGCGCGGCAGGTGGGTTGCACATGCCGATGATCTGGGGCAGATCGCCCATCTGCTGGTAGGGCCGGGGGATGTGGTGCTGGTCAAGGGATCGAAGGGTAGCCTTGTCTCGCGCATCGTTGACGCGCTGCGCAACCTTGCCCCTGCTCAGGCGGGGCGCGCTGGCCCCCGAAAACGCTGAAGGACGCAAGATGTTTTACTTCCTGACAGAGTTCGCAGGAACCATTCCCGGCTTCAACCTGTTCCGCTTCATCACCTTCCGGGCGGGGGCTGCGTTCTTCACTGCGCTGCTGTTCGGCTTCATTTTCGGCAAGCCGCTGATCAACATGCTCAAGCGCCGCCAGCGCAATGGCCAGCCGATCCGCGATGACGGGCCGGAAAGCCATTTGCTGACCAAGACCGGCACGCCGACAATGGGGGGGTTGCTGATCCTTTCTGCGTTATGCGTGGCAACGCTTCTATGGGCGCGGCTGGACAACCCCTATGTCTGGATCGTGCTTTTGGTGACAATTGCATTCGGGGCCATCGGTTTTGCCGATGATCTGGCCAAGGTCTCGAAAGGCCATGTCGGGGGCGTTCCGGGGCGGGTGCGGCTGGGGCTGGGCATTCTGATCGGGCTATTGGCCTCGGCGGCGGCGATGATGGTGCACCCGCCGCAATTGCAGGGCCAGCTTGCGATTCCGGTGTTCAAGGAAGTGCTGCTCAATCTGGGATGGTTCTTCATTCCCTTCGGCGCGTTCGTCATTGTCGGCGCGGCCAATTCGGTCAATCTGACTGACGGGCTGGACGGGCTGGCGATCATGCCGGTGATGATTGCGGCCACCACGCTGGGGATCATCGCCTATGCGGTCGGGCGGGTCGATTTTACCGCCTATCTGGATGTGCATTACGTGCCCGGTGTGGGGGAGCTTCTGGTTTTCACCGCGGCGCTGGCAGGCGGGGGGTTGGGCTTTCTGTGGTATAATGCCCCACCGGCGGCGGTGTTCATGGGCGATACCGGGTCGCTCGCGCTGGGCGGCGCGCTGGGGGCAATTGCCGTGGCCACCAAGCACGAGATCGTGCTGGCAATTGTGGGCGGGATCTTTGTGGTCGAGACATTGTCGGTGATCATCCAGGTGCTGTATTTCAAGCGCACCGGCAAGCGCGTCTTCCTGATGGCACCGATCCATCACCATTTCGAAAAGAAGGGCTGGGCCGAGCCGCAGATCGTGATCCGCTTCTGGATCATCGCGCTGGTGTTGGCGCTGATCGGGCTGGCGACGCTGAAGGTTCGCTAGCAACTCTATCTGCAAGGTCGTTGAGGCCTCGGCAGATAGCGGGTTGTCTTGTCCCCGCCGGGACAGGGCCGCAGGCCGCCGCGCCGCGCACAAGGGGGTGTGGCATTGACGACTGTGCCGTGACGCCTTAGGGCGTAGAGCGATAAACCAGTCGTCACCGGCGGCATTTCCGCGAAATATCGGCGGTTTGGGACGCGCCGGGCAGGGTGGCTGGCTTATCGGTCTACGCCCTGGGGCAGAGGCAAGAGACAAGGACGGACAAGATGAACCTGTTTTCGGATATTCGTGCATTGGTGCTGGACTGCCTTCAGGCGATGGAAGTCGATGGCAGCCTGCCTGCGGGGCTGGATCTGGCCAATGTTGCGGTCGAACCGCCGCGCGATGCCGCGCATGGCGACATGGCCACCAATGCCGCGATGGTGCTGGCCAAGCCCGCGGGCCGCAAACCGCGCGAGATTGCCGATGCTCTGGCAGCAAAGCTGGCCGCTGATGCGCGTATCCTCAGCGCCGAAGTGGCCGGTCCGGGGTTCCTGAATTTGCGGCTTGCGCCCTCGGTCTGGCAGGCGGTGCCGCGCGCGGCCTTGCGGCTGGGCACGGCGTTCGGCCGCTCTGATCTGGGGCAGGGCCAGCGCGTCAATGTCGAGTTCGTCTCTGCCAACCCCACTGGCCCGATGCATGTCGGCCATACCCGCGGCGCGGTGGTGGGCGATGCGCTGTCGAAGCTGCTGGCCTTTGCGGGCTATGACGTGACGCGCGAGTATTACATCAATGATGGCGGCGCGCAGGTCGATGTGCTGGCGCGTTCGGCCTATGAACGCTACCGCGAGGTGCATGGCCTGTCGCCGGAAATTGCCGAGGGGCTATACCCCGGCGAATATCTGATCGAGGTTGGCGAAGCGTTGAAAGCCGAATTTGGCCAGCGTTTCCTGAATGCCCCCGAAGCCGAGTGGCTGGAGATCGTGCGCGACTTCGCCACTGACCGGATGATGGCCATGATCCGCGCCGATCTGGCAGCACTTGGCGTCGAGATGGATGTCTATGCCAGCGAAAAGGCGCTTTACGGCACCGGCGAGATCGAGGCCGCAATCGCGCGGCTGGATGCGCAGGGGCTGATCTATCAGGGCGTGCTGGAACCGCCCAAGGGCAAGACCCCCGAAGACTGGGAGCCGCGCGAACAAACGCTGTTCCGCTCTACCGTGCATGGCGATGACGTGGACCGCCCGATCCGGAAATCGGATGGAAGCTGGACTTATTTTGCCCCGGATATTGCCTATCATTACAATAAGATATCGCGTGGTTTTGACATGCTGATCGACATTTTCGGGGCCGATCATGGCGGTTATGTCAAGCGCATGAAGGCGGCGGTCTCGGCGCTGTCGGCAGGCCAGGTGCCGCTGGATATCAAGCTGATCCAGTTGGTGAAGCTTTACAAGAATGGCGAACCCTTCAAGATGTCGAAGCGCGCGGGCACATTCGTCACCCTGCGCGATGTGGTCGAGATGGTGGGCACGGATGTCACCCGCTTCGTGATGCTGACGCGCAAGAATGATGCCACGCTCGATTTCGATTTCGACAAGGTGTTGGAGCAATCCAAGGACAACCCGGTCTTTTATGTGCAATATGCCCATGCACGGGTATGCTCGGTTCTGCGCAAGGCTGCGGATATGGGCGTGGCTACCGATGATGCCGCGCTGGCGCAGGCCGATCTGGCGGTGCTGGACGACCCGGCAGAACTGGCGCTGATGCGCAAGCTGGCAGAATGGCCCCGGCTGGTGGAAATCGCCGCGCGCAGCCATGAACCCCATCGTGTGGCAGGCTACCTGTCAGAGCTGGCCGCAGAATTCCACGCGTTGTGGAATCGCGGCAATGACAACCCGGCCCTGCGCTTCGTGCAAGAGGGCGATCATGCCACAACTGCGGCCAAAATCGCGCTGGCGCGTGCATCAGCCGTTGTTATTTCGGCAGGTCTTGCTATTCTTGGCGTTGAACCGATGGACGAAATGCGCTGATTGATCAGCGGCGTAGCGTCAACAACCCGGTTGCGCAGTGTCGGCGCATATCGTTACCGGCGCGCGAAATAACAATAAAGGGTGCCGAAAGTGCATCCGAATATGGGCAGTGTCGAGCAGGCAGCTTGCCAAAGACTGAAGAGATTATGGCGCAGATGCCCGGCGGGCCTTTGCGCATGTAAGAGGCAGTTATGGGCGAGAGCAGGTATTTTCCGGCCGGGATGAGTGATGCACAGGCGCATAGGGCGCATGATCACGGCACCTGGGCGGCACATGATCATCCGTATCGCGGTGCCTCTGACTGGCATGACGGCGCAGCGCAGCCGCATTGGTATTCTGACGGCGCACTGAATCCCGTGCATTCGCATGCGTCGCAGCCCCCCGGACCCGCAGCCCGGGCATATCCTGCCGCTTATCATCACCCCCATCATGGCTATGCGCATCCCGCCGCGCAGGCGGCACACCATCATGACCCCGCCAGCGGCTATCATGGCTATCACGGCTATGCGCCCGACCACCCGCCGCACCCATACCCGCATTCAAATGGGGTGCAGGACAGGGCAGGGCTGCGTCCGCGTGCCGTGCTTCATGCCGCGGGGGCTGTGATCTCTTTGGTGCTGGTCGCGGCGGCAGGGGTATGGACGTGGCAGATGATCCAGCGCGATGTGTCCGGCGTGCCGGTGGTGCGCGCGCTGGAGGGGCCGCACCGGCTCGCCCCCGACGACCCCGGCGGGCGTCAGGCCGCATTTCAGGGGCTGAGCATCAATGAACTTGTCGGCAACGGGGAAAGCGCCGCGGCTGATGAGATTATCCTTGCGCCCAGCGGTCCGGGGCTGGGGGCGCAGGATATTGCGCCTGCGGCCTCTGGCAGCCCGCGCGGCGCGACCAGCCCGGCGGAAACCGCCCCGTCGGATATTCTGCGTGGCGGTGACAGCCTTGCCATTCCGGTGGCCTTGCAGCGTGATCTGCCGCGGGCGGCGGAACCGCTGGGCTTCAACGCGCCCAACCGTCTGGCGGTGACGCGTTCGCCGCGTCCGCCCGCGCGCGGGGCCGATCTTGCGGCGGCGCCTGCTCGCTCTGGCGGCAGCCCGGCCGGTTCTTCCGGCGCGGCCAGCAGCGCGGATCAGGGTGATGATCTGGCCAGCGCCATTGCCAGTTCTGTCGCGCAGGGCTTTGGCGCAAGGCAGGGGCTGGATATCGACCCCGCCAGCATCGGGCCGGGTACGCGGCTGGTGCAGCTTGGGGCTTATGAAAGCGTCGCGGCAGCACAGAGCGCCTGGGACGGGCTGGCGCGTCGCTTCGCGCCGCTGCTGGATGATCGTGGCCGCGTGATCGAGGCCGCCCATAGCGGCGGATCGGTGTTCTATCGTCTGCGCGCGCATGGCTTCGAGGATGAGCGCGACGCGCGCCGCTTCTGCGCGGCGCTGGTCGACGGTCAGGTGGATTGTATTCCGGTTCTGGTGCGATGAGCACATCCGCGCCGCCGCGCGCGGTGATCTACGGCTGTGCGGGGCTGCGGCTGACACGGGCAGAGCAGCGCTTTGTGGCGCGCGCGCAGCCCTGGGGCGCGATCTTATTTGCGCGCAATATCGACACACCTGCGCAGCTTCGTGCCCTGACGGGTGACTGGCGTGATGCCGTAGGCCGCAACCTGCCGATGCTGATTGATCAGGAAGGCGGGCGGGTGCAGCGCCTGCGCGCACCGCATTGGCGCGACTGGATGCCGGCGCTGGATCAGGGAATGCGGGCCCGCGACCCGGTGCGCGCCATGTATCTGCGCGGGCGGCTGATCGCGGCAGAGCTGCGCGCGGTGGGCATTGATGTCAATTGCGCGCCGCTGGCTGATATTGCCTGCGAGCGGACCCATCCGATCCTGCGCAATCGCTGCTATGGCAGTGATGCCGCCAGCGTGGCGGCGCGCGCGCGCGCAATGGCGGACGGGTTGCGCGCGGGCGGGGTGCTGCCGGTGCTGAAACATATTCCGGGCCAGGGGCGGGCGGATCTGGACAGCCATGTCGATTTGCCCCAGGTCGATGCAGCGGCTGATCTTCTGGCGCAGAGCGATTTCGCGCCTTTTCGCGCGCTGGCCGACCTGCCACTGGCGATGAGCGCGCATGTCGTCTATGCGCAGATCGACCCGGATGCCCCGGCAACCCTGTCGGCGCGCATGATTGCCCTGATCCGCCAAGATCTGGGGTTTGACGGGCTGCTGATGAGCGATGACATCTCGATGCAGGCGCTGCGCGGCCCGGTGGCGGCGCGCGCGCGCGCGGCGCTTGGGGCGGGCTGCGATCTGGTGCTGCATTGCAATGGCGAGATGGGTGAAATGGCAGCACTGGCAGATGCCTGCCCGCCCTTGCCCCCAAACGCGCAAGCGCGCAGCGCGCGTGCCCTTGCGCAGCGTGTGCGCCCCGATGACGCTGATCTGGACGCGCTGCGGGGTGAATATGATCATCTGATGGCGCACGCTTGACACTGCCCTTCGGGCCTGTCCAACTTGTCCGACCTTTCAAGGAGCCATCATCATGAGCCTTGCCCCCTGGGATGAATTGCGCACTGCGCTGAAGGTTGCGCGCGCGGGCACGGTCAGCGGCGCGGCGCAGGCGCTGGGGGTGCATCATGCCACGGTGATCCGCCATATCGACGCGCTGGAAGACCGGCTTGGCGTCAAGCTGTTCCAGCGCCACGCCAAGGGCTATGCCCCGACCGAGGCCGGTCTGGCGCTGGCAGAGGTGGCGGGAAGTGCCGAACAGGGGTTCGAGGCGCTGGCCGCGCGGCTGCAGGGTCTGCAGACCGGAATCACCGGCGATCTGATCGTGACCACTGTGCCCGAACTCAGCCCGCTGGTGATGCCCGCGATTGCCGATCTGCTGACCGCGCATCCGGGCCTGACGCCTTGTCTGCGTACCGAAACGCGAGTGCTGCAACTGGAATATGGCGAAGCCCATGTCGCGATCCGCGCGGGTCAGCGCCCGTCAGAGCCGGACAATGTTGTCCAGAATCTGGGGAAGTTGCCGGTCGGTCTTTATGCCAGTCCCGCCTATCTGGACACGCATGGCAAGCCGGATGGTCCGGAAGGGCTGTCGGGGCACGGGTTTATCACCGCCGAGAACGTGCGCGCGCCCTATGGCAAGTGGCTGGAACAGTCGGGGCAGCGCATCGTTTTGCGCAGCAATGACAGCGCAAGCTGTCATGCCGCCATCCGCGCCGGTCTGGGGCTTGGCTTCATGACCCCGACCCTGGCGGGGGACGGGGTGACACAGGTCATTGCGCCGCAGCCGGACTGGGCGTCGGAACTGTGGCTGGTGACCCATGTCGATCTGCACCGCTCGGCCAAGGTGCAGGCTGCGACAGCGGCAATCAAGCAGCGCCTGTCCGCCGTGTTGCAGCCCGACTGAAGAATGGTCCTGCCGGATCAGAACGACCAGATGCGCGCATCCTGATCCAGCATCGCGCCCGCCATTGCCGGGGGTTGTGCCACGCCCACCCCCTCCAGCAGCAGCGACGCGTCTGCGCCCATGCCCGGCAGGTAGATCGCGCAAACCTCGACCGTGACGCCGTTATTCATCAGGTTTTGCAACATGCCTTGTGGGCTGACATCGCGCGGCGGCTGCGGGGCGGTGGCGCTTTCGGGCGCATCGCGCAACGCCAGATCACCGCCCGCCCCGCACAGCAAAATGCGTGCCTCGGCCCCGTGTTCCATCACCGCCTGAGTGGTCAGAACCATCGCCATGAGCTGGGTTTGCGGGTTTTTCGATGTGACGACCGTGACCAGCTTGTCGGATGTGTCGGCCAGCGCGGCACCAGTAGTTGTCAACGCAAGCGCGGCCCCCAGAAGGGTGGTGTGGATCATGTTCATCATAATGTCCTTTCCATGTCTGACTGCCGGAGCATGTCCGGTTGCGGGCAGGCTTGCAGACCCGCTGACGAATTCAAACATGGCGATATGTCGCAATCACCATTGCGTGTGTGACCTGCGCGGCAAGACACGGCACTGATATCAGCCGATCACCAGCGTCACGGCCATCATCAGGGTGAATGCGGCGGTCACAATCACGCCCAGCGTCGAATGGTCCACCTGTTCGCCTGCTTCGGGCAGAAGCTCGGAAAAGATCATCCACAGCATTGCCCCCGCTGCCAGCCCCAGCCCGACCGGCAGGAAAGGCTGGAAGCTGAGCACGAACAGAAAGGCCGGAACCGCCAGCAGCGGTTGGGGGGCAGAGGACAGGATGCTCCACCATGCCGCCTTGCCCACCGATGCCCCGCGCGGCACCATCACCAGCGCAATGGCCAACCCCTCGGGGATATTGTGCAGCGCGATGGCAATGGTGATGAAATCGCCCAATTCGCGCCCGCTGCCATAGGCCACGCCGACGCCCACCCCCTCGGCCGCGGAATGCGCCGTCATCACCCCCATGATCAGCAGGATCTTCAGCGCATCGGTGCCATTGGTGTTGGCAATCGAGATATCGCCATGCCCGTCCAGCCAGCGCTTTGCCACCCAAATCCCGGCCAGCCCCAGCCCCAGCCCGATGATCGTGCGCTGCCCGGAAAACACGAACCCTTCAACCACAAGGCTGAAGGTTGCGGCCAGCATCAGCCCCGCAGCGACCGCATTGCCATAGGCCAGCGCGCGCGGGGTCACACGGCGCATCGCCAGCAGCGGCAACGCCCCCAGCCCGGTTGCCAGTGCGGTAATCAATGCAGCGATGAAGACAAGCAGAATGGTCGGTTCGGTCATTCGGCACCTTTTAGAATGATTCCAGATTATGCGCTGTGTTGTCGGTTTGCAAGGCTGTTCATGGTGGTCTTGCCCATCGCGATGCCACGGCGAGCGGCTTAGCGCCAGTCCGAGCAGCCGGGATAACAGCGCCGCGCCCGCATGTCCGTTGTTTTTGTTGCCATGTCCTGGAATTCCGGGCATCACTATCTTGCAGTCCTGATCAAGAGGTTCATCATGTCCGGTTCGAATTCCCGAGAAGCGCATTTGCTGCAAGGCTGGGTCAGTGCCATCGGCCTTGGCGTCCTTACCTGCGGGATCGCGCTGTTCGCCTATGGCCTGTCCTGGCTGCCCGCAATCCTGATGGGGCTGATGGTGACCCTGATCATCGGGCTTGTGTTCAGCTTCGCAATGGGCGGTGGATCGGGGTCCGAAACGCAGCAGATGCCACAGGCACCGGCACTATTGGCCGAACGCGCAGCTACCGGGGCGGTATCGGCAACGAAGGCAGACCCCGCACCGCAAGCGCCTGTCCAGCAAGATCTGCGTCAGGCCGACCCTGACACGGACACCACCAATATGGCCCCGTCAGGGGGGGCAGCCTTGGTGGATCGTCCCGCGCCGGATGCCGACGCGCCTGTTGCAGCCGCTGCACCAGCGCAATCCGCCCCCGCATCACCCGCCATGCTGGACGGGCCGCAAGGGGTGGCCGATGACCTTAAGCGGATCAACGGTGTCGGCCCGGTTCTGGAAGGCAAGCTCAACAAGATGGGCGTCTACCATTTCTGGCAGATCGCCGGATGGTCACAGGCGGAAATCGACTGGGTTGATGCGACGTTGAATTTCAAGGGCCGCATCCAGCGCGACAACTGGATCACCCAGGCGCAGCGTCTGGCGCAGCAAAGCCCCGCCAAACCCGACTGACACCAACGGGGCGTCAGCGTTTGCGGTCGCGGCGGCTGCTCATGGGTTGAAAGGCGACCGCGACATGGGCTTCGCAATAGGGTTTGCCGGGTTTGACCGGCAGGCCGCAAAACCAGAATTCTTCGGTCGCGGGGTCGCCGATGGGCCATTTGCATGTCCGCTCGGTCAGTTCCATCAGCGACAATTTGCGGGCGGTCTTTTCAACTTCGCGCACCGTGGCCAGTGCCTCTGGGTCGATCTCGTCGGTCGAGGGTTGCGGCGGCAGGGGCTGGCCTGCGGGAATGATCGGCCGGGGCGTATAAGCGACGGGTTGCTCTGACTCCGGGGTGGTGGAGGTGGTGGTGGATGGCTGCGGCGCGGCTTCGGCGCGGCTCTCGCGCTTGGCCTTGGCCTCTGCCAGATCAACGACAGGTGCAGTGGCAGGGGCTTCGGCTGCCTTGGGCTTGACCTCGGCAGGCTTTTCGCTGCGTGTCTCTACGCGCGGTTGTGCCGTGCCTGGTGCGGCAGATGCGGCCTCTGCCTCGGGGGTGTTGCGGTTGGACAGCCCCAGCCGATGCACCTTGCCAATCACCGCGTTGCGCGTCACCCCTCCAAGCTGTTTCGCGATCTGAGAGGCGGATTGCCCCTCCATCCACAGTTTTTTCAGCAATTCGACACGTTCGTCGGTCCAGGACATGTTGTGCTCCGTCAGCTGGGCGGTGATGATCACGCGCGCCCTTGGAAAACGCTTGGCCCGAATGTACGGGCGAGAGGGTGAAATACAAGCCGCGCACCATAAATACAATGACCAAGCGCGCAAAAGCGCCAGTCTGATGCGAAGGAGCACGCAACCATGACACAACAGACCGGCGCTGCGCCGCGCCATGACATCGGGGTGCGCCGCTTCGGGCGCATGAACTGGCTGGGCCTGCGGGCGCTGGCCGGACGCGAGATCATGCGCTTTCTGGTGGTCTGGACCCAGACACTGGCCGCGCCGCTGGTCACCGCGGGGCTGTTTCTGGCGGTGTTTTCGCTGGCTATCGGCCCGATGCGCAGCGAAGTGCTGGGCGTGCCCTTCATCGCCTTTCTGGCGCCGGGCATCCTGATGATGACGGTGATCCAGAACAGCTTTGCCAATACATCATCGTCGCTGGTGATATCGAAGGTGCAGGGCAATATCGTCGATACGCTGATGCCGCCGCTATCGGCGCTGGAACTGGTGCTGGGCTATCTGGCGGGCGGAATTGCGCGCGGGCTGATGGTGGGGCTGGTGATTGCGCTGGCGCTGTGGCTGGTGCTGGGGCAGGGGGTGGCGCATCCGCTTTGGCTGGGCGCGTTTCTGCTGATGGGGGCTGCATTGCTGGGGGCAATCGGGATTGCAGCCGGGATCATTTCGAACAAGTTCGACCAGATCGCGGCGATTACCAATTTCATCGTGGTGCCCTTGTCCTTCCTGTCGGGCACATTCTATTCGATTTCCACGCTTCCCCCGACGCTGGAGGCGCTGAGCCGCCTCAATCCGGTCTTCTATCTGATCGATGGCGCGCGCTATGGCATGATCGGGGCATCCGATGCTGCGCCGGTTTTGGGGCTGGCGGTGGTGACACTGTCCACATTCGCAGTGTCGGCGCTGTGCTGGCACTGGCTGCGGGTGGGGTATCGGCTGAAGCCGTGATCTCACGCTGTTGTGAGGCGCGCAGCGGCACGTTGCGCCAGTGTTCCGGCGTGATATGTAATTCATGGAATGCGCAATAGGTGGGACCGTGGCAGGCATCGATAAATTGAACGGCGCGCTGGTGGCAATGCTGCTCTGGGCACCCGCCGCGAATGCGGGGGAGCGGCTCTGGGCGGATTGCCGCACCTGTCATGCGGTGACCGCGCCGGACGGCACGGTTTTGGCGCGCGGCGGGCGCAGCGGCCCCGATCTTTACGGGATTTCGGGGCGCGCGGCTGCGGCGGATGGCAGTTTCGCCTTCTATTCGCCAGCGATGCGCGCTGCTGCGGCGACCGGACTGCATTGGAGCGAAGACAATTTCGTCGCCTATCTGGCCAATCCCGACCAGTTCCTGCGCGCTGTGACGGGCGATCCGCAGGCCAGCGCTGAAATGCATGTCCAGATGGTGCAGGGCGGGCGCGATATCTACGCTTATCTGCGCAGCCTGTCGCAATAGCAGAGCGCAGCTGACTGCCGCATGCGCGCGATGGTCTGGCGATGTCATCGGGGGCAGGTGAGAGGCTGGACAGCGACCCAGACGAAATTTGCTGCGGCTGCTTCCTTCCGGACCTGACCGGGTTGGCAAGGCATCTGCCCGCGCCAGCCTCTCGGGGCGTCAGATAAGCCCTTGGCGCGCGCTTTGCAAGCAGGCTTGTCGCGATTGCGGTTTTCCCGCCGCGCGCGATGCCCTAGAACAGCATGAACCACGACAGATGCGCGGTATCATGGAGGACGCGCCGCCTATGGCCAAGCGGGGCTATCATCATGGAAATCTGAAACAGGCGCTGGTCGAGGCCGGGCTGAAGCTGATTGCCGAAAAAGGCCCGCAAGGCTTTACAATGGCCGAAGCGGCCAAGCTTGCCGATGTCTCTGCAGCCGCACCCTACCGGCATTTCGCCGGGCGCGAGGAGTTGATTGCCGAGATGGCGCGTCAGGGATACGAGCTTTTCTCGGACCTGCTGGAATATGCCTATCGCGATGGCCAGCCTTCACCGCTGGCGGCGTTCGAGGCCGTGGGCCGCGCTTATCTGGCCTTCGCGCGCAAGCATCCGGGGCATTATGTGGCGATGTTCGAATCCGGGGTCACGCCGAATGCAAGCCCGGATCTGGCCACGGCCTGCGCGCGGGCAAATCAGGTTCTGGTGCGGGCTGCCGGCGATCTGTCGCAGCGCCTTCCCGCTGATCGCCGACCGCCCACGGCGATGTTTGCCGCCCATGTCACGGCGATGAGCCACGGCATTGTGGAACTTTACGCCCGCGGCGCACCAGGCGCGCGTGGCCCGTTTTCGCCAGAGGAGTTGCTGGAAACCGGAATCGGCATCTATCTGCGCGGGCTGGGCTTTCTGGATCCCGACCGATAGCGCAGGGATGCGCCACGGGGTGTTTCCGCGCGCGCGGCATCAGAGATGGGCATCGAGCCGGGGCGCTTTGAGCCTGCACCAGCATGTGCTTGCGAGGACGACAGGAATTTTTTCCAACACTCTTGAAAACCGCGCTTGCCTTCCCACCTATGTAAATGTAATTTACATTTACTTTGTGAGAGAGGAAACTGACATGACAACAGCACCCATGCAGATGTCCTGGCCCCGGCGCGCGGAAAGCTGGCTTGACGGCTTTGGCAAGTCCGGCTGGATCGCCGCGATGGTTCTGGGCTTCATCCTGTTCTGGCCTGTCGGGCTGGCGCTACTGGCTTACATGATCTGGGGAAAGCAGATGTTTGGAAAATCCTGCCGCAGCAAATGGGCGCATGGCGCAATGGTCGCGCGTCCCTCGGGCAACAGCGCGTTTGATGCCTACAAATCCGATACGCTGCGCCGTCTGGAAGATGAACAGGCCGCGTTCGATGCTTTCCTTGCTCGGTTGCGCGAGGCCAAGGACAAGGCAGAATTCGACCAGTTCATGGAAGACAATCGTCGCCGTCGCGCGACCGAGACATCAGAGATCGCGTAGCCGCATCCGGGCCAGTTCCGTGATGCCCGATAATCATGATATTGTGGCCGCCTGACATGGCGGCCACAGTAATATCCGGGTAATGCATTTCCCGGTTGGCAGCGTTCAGTGTCTGACCTAGTGTGGCCGCAGTCAAAGAGGATCAGGGCGCCCGATCATGGCAAGATCCCAGCTTGGGGTTCAGACGCAGTTTTCCCGTCCCTTCCGGCAGATCGTAATGATGCTGCTGGTCATCATTCTTGTCAGCGTCGGAACCTATTTCGCGCTGCCACGGGTTGCGGGGATATTTCTTGCCAATATCTGGCTTAATGGTTTCATCTTTCTGGTTTTCATCATTGGTGTGCTGGCGACCTTCTGGCAGGTGATCCAGCTCAACCGCTCGATCGTCTGGATTGAAGGTTTTGCCACCGATGTGCCGGGCCATGAAGCCACTGTGCCGCCTGCGCTGCTGGTGCCGCTGGCGGCGTTGCTGCGCGGGCGCGGACGGGGCAGCAAGATCAGTTCCAGCTCTGCCAGTTCGATCCTCGACTCGGTCGCCACGCGGCTTGACGAGTTGCGCGACATTACCCGCTATATCATCACCCTGCTGATCTTTCTGGGCTTGCTGGGCACATTTTACGGGCTGGCGACGACTGTGCCTGCGGTTGTGGACACGATCCGGTCACTGGCGCCCGATGAAAACCAGACCGGGATTCAGGTGTTCGAGAATCTGATGGTGGGGCTGGAAGCGCAGCTTGGCGGTATGGGCACGGCGTTTTCCTCTTCGCTTCTGGGTCTGGCAGGATCGCTGGTTGTGGGGCTGCTGGAGCTTTTTGCCGGCCACGGCCAGAACCGCTTTTATCGCCAGCTTGAAGAATGGCTTAGTTCGATCACCCGCCTTGGCATGGCCGGCAGCGACAGCGAACAGGGCGGCGATATGGGCGCGGTGGTGCAGGTGCTCGATGCAATGGCAGAGCAGATGGAAGCCATGCACCGCCAGCAGCTTCAGGCCGATCAGGAACGCGCGCAGCTTGATCAGGCGCTTGGCTATCTGGCGCAGGCGATTGAGGGGCTGACCACCACGGGCGGGCTGGCTGGCAACGGTGCCGAATCCGGCGGGTCCGGGGCGGTGCTTGAACGTATTGCCGCCGCGCAGGAGGAAGTTCTGGGATATTACCGGCAGGATGCCGCGCAGGGTGGTCCCCATGCCGAGGCCGAGATGCGCCTGCGGTTGCGCAATATCGATGCGCAGCTTCTGCGCATTGCCGAGGAATTGTCGGCCGGGCGGCTGGAAAGCACCGCCGATCTGCGCTCGGATATCTCCAATCTGACATTGGCGGTGCGTCAATTGTCGCGCACGGGGCTGGGCGCGCGCCGGGACGGGGGCTAGGCGATGCCACTCTCTCGCGGCAGAAGTCAGCGGCGCGATGTCAGCGGTGCGATCTGGCCGGGTTTCGTCGATGCGATGACCGCGCTTCTGCTGGTGCTGATGTTCGTGCTGTCGATCTTCATGATCGTGCAATTCGTGCTGCGCGACACCATCACTGCGCGCGAGACAGAGCTTGAAGGGCTGAGTGCCGAAATTGCCAGCCTCGCTGATGCGCTGGGGCTGTCGCGCGCGCGGGTGGCAGCGCTGGAAGGGCAGGTTTCGGGGCTGGAAGGCGATCTGGAACAATCCCGCGCGCTGGTCGCGGCGCAGCTTGCGCAGATCACCGGCCTCAGCCGCGATCTGCAGGCGCGCGAGGCAGATCTGTCTGATGCCCGCGCAGAGATCAGCCGCTTTGAAGCCCAGGTCGCCACGCTGATCGGCGAGCGCGACAGCGCGCTGGCCGAAGGGGCGGAACTGCGCGCCGATCTGGCCGAGATGAAAGCCGCGCAGCAAGTGCTGATCACCGAGCAGGAAGCCCTGCAACTGGCGCTGGCGCGGTTGCGTGACGAGGTCGATGCAGAGGCAGAGGCCGCGCGTCTGGCCGCCGCCCGCGCAGAAGCGATCGAGGCCGAACTGGCGCGCGCGCAGGCCGAAGCAGCGGCGCAGGAAGCGTCGCTGGCGCAATTGGCGGCGCAGCTTGCGGCCTCGGAAGACGCCCGCGCTGATCTGGCCACCGAACAGCAAACGCTGGAGGAAAACCTGATGGCGGTGCTGGCCGATCTGGCCCGCGCCGAGGAGCGCCTGGATGCAGCACAAGCCGAAGCCCGCGATACAGAAGCCAGCGCCGATGCCTTGCGCGCGCAACTGGCCGAGGCACAGGACAGCCTGTCGCTGGAAGAAGCCGCGCGTCTGGCCGCGCTTGCCCGCGCCGAAAGGCTGCGCGATGAATTGCAAGCCACGCAAACCGCGCTGGACGAGACCGAAGCGGCGCGGCTGGCGGAACTGGCCGCGGCAGAGGCGCTGCGCGTGCGGCTGGCAGGGGTCGAGGCCGAGTTGACCGAGGAAGAACGCCGCCGACTGGCCGAGGCCGCGGCGGCGGAACAATTGCGCGCGCGGCTGGAAAATGCAGAGACCGAACTGACCGCCATGACCCTGCGGCTGGAAGCCGAACGCGCGCGGGCCGAGGAAACCCTGACCCTGCTGGCCGCGGCCCGCGCCGAACAGCAGGAACTGGAAACCGCGCTGGAGCGCGAAATCACCGAAGCCGAGCGTCAGGCCGCCTTGCGCGTGCTGGCCGAAACCACCCTGTCACAGGCTGAAAGCCAGAGCGCCGAGGACCAGCGCCGTCTGGAACTACTGAACCAGCAGGTCGCGGCGCTGCGCGGGCAGGTGGCGGGGTTGCAGGATTTGCTGGGCGAGGCGCGCGCGCGCGAAGAAGCCGCCCAGACCCAGATCGAAAGCCTTGGCGCAGATCTGAATATCGCGCTGGCGCAGCTGGCGATGGAAGAACGCCGCCGCGCAGAGGCAGAGGCCGCCGAACGCGCGCGGCTGGAACGCTTCCAGTCGGAATTCTTCGGACGGCTGCGCGAGATACTGGAAGGCCGCGACGGGGTCGAGATTGTGGGCGACCGCTTCGTGTTCTCCTCTGAAGTGCTGTTTGAAGTGGGGTCCGCTGATCTGGCCGCAGAGGGGCGCGAGCAGATCGGCAATGTGGTGGCGATCCTGAATGATGTGGCCGACCGCATCCCGGCAGAGATTGACTGGATCTTGCAGGTCGAGGGGCATACCGACAATCTGCCGATCGCGCCGGGGGGGCAATATGCCGATAATTGGGAACTCAGCCAGGCCCGCGCGCTGTCGGTGGTGCGCTACCTGACCGAAGAACGCGGCTTCCCGGCGTTCCGGTTATCCGCCGCGGGCTTTGGCGAATACCGCCCCGTTGACCCGGCCAATACGTTTGAGGCGCGCTCGCGCAACCGCCGGATCGAGTTGAAACTGACCGAACGGTGACGGGGGTGACAGGTCGTGTGGCTTACTCGCCGCTGCTGTCGGGCAGGTCCGGCATCGGGCCGCGTTCAAGATAGGTGCCGAGTGCAACATAGCTTTGTGTCGCGCGCACGCCCTCAATTTCCTGAATGCGTGACAGGAGCTTCTCCAGGCTGGCCGGGCTTGCGCTGCGGACCTTCAGGATCAGGCAGGTGTCGCCGGTCACAGTGTGGATTTCCTCGACATCGGCCAGTTCCTGCAAGGCAAGGATCGGTCTGGTCATGCCCCAGCCTTCGGTCGCGACATGAATGAAGGCCAGAAGCGGGCAGCCGATCTTCTCGCCATCGAGCTTCGCGACAATGCCCTGAATCACACCGTCCCGCCGCAGGCGCTTCACCCGCTCATGCACCGCCGGAGGCGAAAGATTGACCAGTTTCGAGAGTTCGGCATAGGACCGGTCGGCGCGTTCGGCCAGCAGCCTTAACAGCTTTCGGTCCGTCCGGTCGAGACCCGAGGGATGCGACCTATCGTGCCGAATGGCGTTCGTTTTCATGACAGGATTCCCTGATTTCGTTTGCCTGAACTGACTGAACAGTATCATTTGCCCGTATGACATACCGCGATGAAACGATTTTATCGAACGCTGTTCGTCGGTTGCAGATCGCGGCCTTGCTTGCTGCGGTGCTGCTGGTCGGCTCCAACGCCTTCGTCCTTAGCCCGATCCTGTCGGAAGTGGCGAATGGACTGGCGAGCGAGCCTTTCCAGATCGCCTGGGCGATTTCGGCCTTTGGTGCGGCGACTGCCCTGTCTGCCTTGATGCTTGCCGGGCTGATCGACCGGATGCCCGCTGGCCGTGTTCTGGGCGGCGCGGCGCTGCTGCTGGCACTGGCGCAGGGCGCAAGCGCGATAAGCGAGAGCTGGTTCCAGCTTTGCCTGTCCCAGGCGGTTGCAGGGGTCGCGGTCGGCATATTGTTGCCCGGCACCTATGCGACCGCGGCGACAACGGCCCCGGCGGGGCAGGAAGCGGCGCGTCTGGGACTTGTGCTGACCGGATGGGCGCTGTCGCTGGTTTTGGCGGTTCCCCTGGCCGCGTTTGTCGCGGGACAATTCGGATGGCGGACGGTATATTTGCTGCTGGCCGGGCTTTCCGCAGTGGTCGGCGTTGGACTGATCCTGTCGCTGCGGGGCGTGCGGGGCGACGCCGTGACACGGCTGCCCCCGTGGCGGGCGTTGCGCGTGGCGGGCGTCGGACCGCTGCTTGTCGCGATGTTTGCTTATATGACTGCATTTTACGGCAGTTTCGCGTTTTTCGGAGAAGGGATCCGCGAGGCCTTTGGCCTGTCGGCGCAGGGTGCGGGCGTGTTTGTGCTGGCCTATGGACTTGGGTTTGGTCTGGGCGGGCTTGGCCTTGGCATGATGGCGCCATTGATCACACGAGGTTACATCCTGCTGGTCCTGCTGGGGATCGCGGCAAGCTATGCCGGCTGGGGCTTTGCCCTGACGACGCCGCTGATGGCATTCATCGCTGCCATGATCTGGGGCATTCTGAATCAGCTTGGACTGAATGCGCTGGTGGTGTCCCAGGCCCGGCGCGCGACCGGCGCGCGCGGTGCCGTGATGGGGCTGAACAGCGCCGTGACCTATTCGGCTGTTTTCGCCGGGCCTGTCATCATGGGACCAATCCATGCAGGGGCGGGATTTGCGGCGGTCTCCGGTTTCGCAGCAATCCTGGTGCTTGCAGGTGCGGTGGTCAGCCGGAAGGCCGGATAGGCCGCTCCATCCCTCACCCCGTCAGCGCTACCACCCTTTCACCGCCCCGTGATCCCCTTGCAATGCGCCCCCTGACGCCTTAGGCAAGGCGCGTCATAACCAACGATCCGGAGATCACTGATGGCCAGACCCAAGATAGCACTGATCGGCGC